>JAYPTI010000005.1:43704-49929 GCA_038133505.1 Alphaproteobacteria bacterium | reverse complement strand
GAGGTCGAGGAGATCGGCGAGGCGCTGCGGACGGCGGGCGTTTCTTCCGTCGCGGTCTGCCTGTTGCACGCCTATGCGGACCCGTCGCACGAAACGCGCATCGGCGAGATTCTCGCGCGAGTCTGCCCCGACATCTTCGTCTCGCTGTCGCACGAAATCCTCCGCGAATACCGCGAGTACGAGCGCACCTCGACGACGGCGCTCAACGCTTATGTCGGCCCGCGCGTGCGCACCTATCTCGACCGCTTGCAGGGATTTCTGGGCGAGCGCGCTTTCGGCGGCAACATTCAGATCATGCGGTCCAACGGCGGCACCATGTCGCTCGGCCAGGCGCGCGTGCAGCCTGTGACGATGATGGAATCCGGTCCCGTCGCCGGGATGATCGCGGCCGGACGCATCGCCGACATTCTCGGGTTCGAGCAATGCATCGGCTTCGACATGGGCGGCACCACCGCCAAGGCGAGCCTGATCACCGACGGTGCGCCCGAGGTGAGCGAGGACTACTACATCGGAGGCTACGCCAGCGGGCAGCCCATGCAGTTGCCCGTCGTCGATATCGTCGAGGTCGGCGCGGGCGGCGGCAGCATCGCGTGGACCGACTCGCGCGGCGGGCTCCATGTCGGCCCGGAAAGCGCCGGCGCCGATCCCGGACCCGCCTGCTACGGCAAGGGCGGCGGCGACCCAGTCGTCACCGACGCCGATCTCGTGCTCAACCGGCTCAATGCTGGACGGTTTCTCTCGGGCCGGATGGGTCTCGACGTATCGCTCTCGGAGGCGGCCATCAAGGAACGCATCGCCGATCCGCTGGGCCTGTCGGTCGCCGACGCGGCGCTCGGAATCGCGCGCATCGCGGACGCTTCCATGTCGCTTGCGGTCCGCACGGTTTCCGTCGAGCGCGGCTGCGACCCGCGCGACACCGCGATGATCGCGTTCGGCGGCGCCGGGCCGCTCCATGCGGTCTCCATCGCCCGCGAAATTTTCATCCCGCGGGTCGTCATTCCGCGCTATCCCGGCAACTTCTCCGCGCTGGGAATGCTGCTTGCGCCGTGGCGGCAGGATTTCGTGCAGACCTTCGTCGGCGACCTAGCCCATATCGACGCCGTTGCCGCGCGCGCCGCTTTCGACACGCTGCGCGCCGCCGGATCGGCGCGCATCGCGGAGGAGGGGCTGGCGGACGGCGAGGCGGATTTCCAGTTCGCCGCCGATCTGCGCTATCGCGGTCAGGAACACACGATCCCGGTGCCCATCGCCGGCCCCGACGATCTCGCGGGCGGCGGCTCGGGCGCCCTCAGGGAGGCGTTCGACAAGCTGCACGACCGCCGTTACGGCCACGCTGCGCCGGACGAGAGCATCCAGATCGTCAATCTGCGCCTGATCCTGCGGGCGACCGTCGCCGATACGTCCTTCGACTGGATGTCGGCGGCCTACGTGCCCGAGGACGCACGCCCCGAAGAGACGCGGGACGTTATCTTCGACGATGCCACCGCACCCATGGCGAGCCGCATCCTGTGGCGGCCGGGCCTCGCGCCCGGAACGGTCGTCGAAGGGCCTGCCGTCATCGAAGAACCGAATTCCACCATCCTGATCTATCCCGGCGACGTCGCCACGGTGACCGAGCACGGCCATCTCGACATCGCGGTCGCGGGTGTGGGCGGGGACTGAAAGAGGCAACGCGATGAACGTCCATCCGGTAACGCTCGAAGTGGTGCGCAATGCGCTCGTCGCCTATTCCGAGGACATGGCGACGGCGCTCTGCAAGTCCGCCTACAACATGATGATCTACGAGGTCCGCGACTATTGCTGCGGGCTGATCGACACCGAAGGCCGGATGATCAGCCAGAACAAGGGCGGGCTGCCGATCTTCCTTGCCGATCTCGGCGCGGCGGTGCTCGACGGGATCGACCGCTACGGTCTCGACGGCTTCAAGCCGGGCGACGCCGTGATCATGAACCACGCGCAGATCTGCGGTCAGCACCTCAATAACATCGTCATCTACACGCCGTGCTTCCATGACGGCGAGCTGGTCGCGTTCGCGGCCAACAGGGCGCACTGGGTAGACGTCGGCGGCACGCGGGTCGGCTTCGGCTCCTACGCCACCAACGAAATCTTCCAGGAAGGCCTGCAGCTTCGCTCGATCAAGATCTACGAGGAGGGCAAGCGAAACGACGCCGTCTGGCAGATCCTCGAGGACAACCTGCGCTTCCCCGAATCCTCGCTCGGCGACCTCCGCGCCCAGATCGCGTCCTGCCATCTCGGCGAAAGGCGGCTCGGCGAAATCTTCGGGCGCTACGGTACGGACACGGTGCATGCCTGCATCGCCGAGATCTGGGATCAGGCGGAGGCGGAGGCGCGCGAGGTCATTGCCGGCATCCCCGACGGCGTCTACAGCGCGGAAAGCCTGCTCGACAACGACGGACGCACGCTGGAAAAGCCGCTCGACGTCCGCGTCACCGTGACGGTCAGGGGCGACGAGATGACTGTCGACTATTCCGACATGAACCCGCAGGTGCCGACGCCGCTCAATTCCGGGTTCTCCGGCGGGCTCGCGGCCGCGCGCGTCGCCTTCAAGTGCCTGACCATGCCGGACGCGCCGGTGAACGAGGGCTGCTTCCGGCCGCTGAAACTGGTCTCGCCCGAAGGCACCATCGTCAATGCGAAGCCGCCCGCGGCGATCGGGCTGTGGTCGATCATGCTGCCGACGGTCATCGACACGATCCTGAAGGCGCTCGCGCCCGCCATGCCCGACAAGGTGCCTGCCGCCCACAAGGGCGATATGGGCGGGGTATCGTTCTACGGCTACCGCGAGGAGGACGGGCGGCGTTTCCTGCTGATGAACATTTTCGGCGGCGGCTGGGGCGGGCGTCCCGGCGGCGACGGCGAGAGCGCGTCGGTCTCGATCTGCCAGGGCGATGTCCGCAACGTGCCCATCGAGGTACAGGAGACCAACTTCCCCTTCGTCGTCGAGGAATTCGCGCTGCGACCCGACAGCGGCGGCGCCGGCAGGCACCGCGGCGGCCTCGGCACCGTGATCACCTATCGCTGTCTGCAGAAGACGTCCGCCAACATCAATCTCGAGCGCATCGTCGATCCGCCGTGGGGCGTGCTCGGCGGCGCCAAGGGCCGACCCAACGTCGCGATCATCCGCAAGACCGACGGCAGCGAACGGCAGGTGACCAAGGAAACCAACATCCAGCTCGACGCCGGCGACCGGATCACCTTCCTGACCGCGGGCGGCGGCGGCTACGGCGCGCCGGACGAGCGCGACCGCGCCTCCATCGAGGACGATCTGCGCGAGGGATTTCTCTCGCCAGACGCGGCCGCCCAGGACTACGGCTACGGCAAGAGCGAGGCGGCGGAGTGACGCCCGTCCACGCGGAACGGCGCCGCCGGCTGATGGCGGCGATGGGCGAGGCGGGCTGCGACGCGGTGCTCGTCTACGGCAATGCCTGGCAGTGCGACTATCTCCGCTACGTCACCAATTTTCCGCCGGTCGAGGGCGAGGCGATGGCCCTGTTCCTCGCCGACGGCGAAACGCGGCTGTTCGTCGAGCACCCGGGCGATGCCGCGCGGGCGCGGATCGAGACGCCCCATGCCGAGACCGTGGCTTGCGACAATATCGTCGAAACCGTCACCGCCGAGCTTGGCCGGCTCGGCAACCGCAAGATCGTCTCCGCGCCCGCGACGCTGATGCCGTGGGGCATTGTGTCGTCCGATGCGGCGAAGGAGGTCGAGGACGGCACGGCGCTGATCGACGGGCTGCTGCTGGTCAAGTCGCCGGTCGAGATCGAGGCCGTCCGCCGCGCCGCCGAAATCGCCGACCGCGGCTACCAGGTTTTCATGGAGGCGTGCCGGCCCGGCCGCGCCGAGTACGAGTTGATCGCCGACATCGAGACGTTCTTCCGCGAGGCGGGCTGCCCGGAGAACTTCATGATCCTCGGCTCGGGCGGCGTCGAGGTGCGCGGCATGCATCCGCCGGGCGAGCGCCGCATACAGATCGGCGATCTGGTGACGACCGAACTGACCCCTGCGGTCGACGGTTACTATGCGCAGGTTTGTCGGACGCTCGTCGTCGGCGAGCCGAGCCAGGCGCAGCGCGACGCCTTCGACGTCTATATCGAGGCGGTCGAGGCCGGGCAGGCGATCCTGAAAGCGGGCGTCACCGCGGGAGAGATCGCCAAGGCGGAGAACGACGTCTTCCGCAAATACGATCTCGGAATCTACTGCACCAGCGAATACACCCGCGTGCGCGGCCACGGGCTCGGCCTGTTCGTCGACAACCCGCCGCACATCCTCGAGGACGTCGACACGGTCCTGCCCGCGGGCGCGACGGTGATCGTGCACCCGAACACCTATCACCCCGCGGTCGGATACATGGTGCTGGGCGAGGCGGCGGTCGTGACCGACAAGGGCTACGAGACTTTCAGCAAACTGCCGCGCGAACTGCTGTCGGTGCCGGCATGAGACGGGGTCTTCTGTCGTGGGACGAGGCCGAGGTTCCCGCCGCCGTGCTCGATGCGCGCGTGGCGCGCTGCCGCGACGCGATGATGGTGGACGGGCTGGACGCGCTGCTGCTCTACAACAATTTCCCGCGGCCCGCGGCGGTCTCCTGGCTGACCCATTTCGTGCCTTACTGGTCGCAGGGCGTCCTCGTCCTGCCGCCGGACGGCCCTCCCGAATATTTTGTGAGTCTGTCCAAACGCGTGGCGGGCTGGATCGCCGAGACCTCGCATATGGGCGAGATCGTCTCGACGCCGCGTCTCGGCGCGGACCTTGCGAAACGGCTGGACGACACGAAGCGGGTCGGGATCGTCGAACTCGGCCGTCTGCCGGGCGGCGTCGGCCGGCCGCTTTCCGAGGCGCTGACGAAGACCGAAATGGTCGATGCGACGGCGCTGTTCCGGTCCGTCCGCCACCCCGCCGACGACGCGGAGATCGCGATCACCCGCAGCGCCGCGGCGCTCGCAAGCGAGTGCCTCGACAAAGCTCTCGGCGAGGGGCCATGGCGGCGCAGCGGCGCCCTGACGGCGGCGATCGAAGGCCCGGCGCGGCTCGCCGGCGCGGAGGAAGTGATCGTCGAGTTGGCGCCCGACCTCGCGCATGACACAGCGCTCCGGCGCATCGACGGTGACGTGGAACTCGGTGCCCGCTACGCCGTCCGCGTCTCGCTGGCCCGCAAGGGACACTGGGTCCGCATCGGGCGGACGCCAGGCGACGGAGACGAGAAAGTTGCGGCCTGGCTTGCCAGCAACCCGACCCCGAGCGTCGGGGCGGCTGATGGAGGCATAACGGTCGACAGCGTCGTCCTGGAGGCCTGCATCGGCACTGCGCCCTTGTCCCCGGTGGTCGGCCTGCCGGCTGGCGCGCCCGGCGTCGTCGGTGCGGTTCTATCGGTCGACGGCGCGCTGCATCTCGCGAGCCTGCCGGTTCTGTCCGGGGATGGCGGGGTCGTGCCGCTCTAAAGCAGGTCGCGCAGTGACGCGACGATCCCGCCCATGTCGCCGCCGTTTTCCAAACCTGAAATTGCATCGATCATCGATTGCGCGTCTTTTTCCGGGAGGTGCGGTGCGCTCCAGTCCCGGAACCGCGCGACCGTGAACGCTATCGGGAGCGGGGCGTCGGGGTGGCCCGGCGGATTGCGCGTCTCGGCCGTAAACGTGCCGGCGGCCGCGTCGATCTCCACCCGCGCCGGCCATGCTGCGGGGTGCAGCGGTTCCAACGCCGGGTCAGCCTCGATGAAGATCGTTTCCATAAGTGCGGCGATGGCGGCTCCGTCGCATGGGCCTGCCATGCGCACAGGCGCGATGTCGCCGTCGCCAAGGAGAATTGCAGCGAGGAAGCGCATATTTGCGGCCGCTGCGAAGCGCGAGGCGGGCGGGCCCGGCCGGTCGACGATGCGGCGCATCGCCTCAGGCAGGAAGATCCGGATCTTCCCGATGTCCGACGGCGCGATGCCTGACTCCTCCACGACTCGCTGAAGCGCATCCAGCGCGGACTGCGCCTGAAGGGCGCAAGGCCAGCGCTTGAGGCTGGTCGCGGCGATCTTCCAGTCGGTTCCGAGCCCTTTCAGCAGACGCGATGCATCCGGTTCGCCGCCGAAGGCGTCGAGAACGGACCGGTCGCCGGTCAGCGGCTCCGACGGGCCTTTCAGCCCTCTTTGCGCGGCAAGCGCCGCCTCGACGCCAGTTCGAACTGCATTCGCCGCCAGCAGATTGCGCGATTCCGGCG
>JAYPTI010000005.1:38703-43693 GCA_038133505.1 Alphaproteobacteria bacterium | reverse complement strand
CTGTTGTGGGTGGGTTGCGGGCGGGCCCGCGGCCCCCGCCCGGGGGCGGCCGGTGTGCCGGGGCGGCCGGCCGCGCGCGTTGCGGGTCGTGTCGGCGTCGAGCCGGAGCGCGCGTGCCGCCGAGACTGCCGCGCCCGCGCTTCCCAGAACCGCTGTCGGCCACCAGCCCATGCCCAGCA
The DNA here is from genome assembly GCA_038133505.1 of Alphaproteobacteria bacterium. Classification (GTDB taxonomy): domain Bacteria; phylum Pseudomonadota; class Alphaproteobacteria; order MPNO01; family UBA830; genus JAYQUR01. Next base: position 43,514 of record JAYPTI010000005.1, on the reverse strand, counting down.
GGCGCCCCGAGCCCAGCGCCTCGCCGATCCGGATGACGACCTCGTATCCCACGACGATTGCGGCCAGCGCGTCTCGGCCGTCTTGAGCCAAAACGAGCGCCGGCGGCGCCGTGATCAGCCCCGCGCACAGCGTCGTGCCGGCGTGGATCGGATCGGATTCGGCGGCATGCGCCAGCATGCCGAGCTTGCCCGCCGTCTCCGCATCCGATCCGCCGAACGCGTCGCAGACTCTGCGGGCTTCGGGGATATCGGCACTCGCGTACATCCCCGCGACCGTGTCCAGCACGTGCTGCGTCGCGAGCGCGCGGATCGCCGCGGGCAGGGCGGCGGTTTCGAGCGAGGCGGCAAAGCCGGCGAGGGCGGCGGTGGGTGCGCTCATAACCTCTTGTAGTAAAATGAAAAACCGTGTGCAAGCGGGGCCGATTGACCGGTCAGGTACTCTGTATCAAACTTCGCCAAATCCGAAAAACCGGCAGGAGACGTTCCATGACCATCGACATGCATGCCCACTGGAGCCCGCCCGAACTGCGCGAGGCGTTCCGCGCGCGGAAACAGCCGCCGCATATCGTCACCAACGACGACGGTGTCGAGGTCATCCGCTCGCAGCGGGGCGAACAGGCGGCCGACGGCATGTTCGACGATCTGGAAACGCGCCTTGCCGAAATGGACCGCCAGGGCATCACGACCGGCGTGCTGTCGCTGTGGGGCCCGCACCAGTGGGTCGAGCGCCTGCCGGTCGAGGAGTCGCTGCCGCTGGTGCAGCTCTACAACGACGGCGTCTCGAAGATCTGCGCCGAGCACGAGGGCCGGTTTGCGGCCTATGCGTCGCTGCCGCTCGCCGATCTCGAAGCCGCGGTCGCCGAGTTCGACCGTGCGATGGGCCTGCCCGGCATCATCGGCGCCATCGTGCCCGGCAACGCGTTCCGCACCTACGAGGACGCGCAGGCCTACCGGCCGATCCTGGAGGTCGCCAACCGTCACCGCGCCGTGCTGTTCATCCACTGGGGCCCGCGCCCCGGCGACGAGTGGCCGCGCGTGAAGCCCGGCACCGACAATTTCGTCCGCCGGCTCGGCACGCTCGACATGCAAGCGAACCTGTCGTCCTGCACGGTGACGCTGACGATGACGGACATCCTCGACGATTATCCGAACGCCAAGGTCCATATCCACAATCTCGGCGGCAACGTCGCATTCGAGCTGTCGCGGATGGATCATCGGAACCTGCTCGATACGTCCGACGAGCCGCAGCCGTCGACGCGGGTGGTCAAGCCGAACCTCTGGTACGACTGCAACTCGTTCGGCGCGGGATCGATCGAGCTTGGCGTCGCGGCCTATGGCGCCGACCGGATCGTCTTCGGGACCGACGGCACCGAGTTCGGTTGCGAATGGTCGAACCGGGAGCTCGATCAGACGAGCCTCAGCGAGCAGGAAAAACGCATGATCTTGCACGACAACGCGGCGGGCATGCTGGCGGACCTCGTGCCGCTCGCGACCTACCGGGAAGCCGCCGAGTAGGGGCGCCCGGCGTGAGCAAGGAAGACGACGACGTCATCCTGTCGAATATGTCGATGCATCAGGCGATGCGTCAGCAGCTGTTCGCGATCCTCGACGATGCCGACCTCACCGAGGAACAGAAGCAGGAAATCCTGATTGCCATGAGCTGCCCGTGCTGCGGCGGCAGCGGCATGTCGCTCACGGTTCCCCTGAAGGGGCATCGGCCGGGGTTCTAGGCGACGCCTGCGCCGCTTCTAGAACGGCTTGTCGCCCTCGAGCCCGACGCGGCGCAGTAGCCGGGTTTCGTGCGCCGGAAAATCGGTGCGCGCGTGCATCGTGCAGCGGTTGTCCCACATCACCAGGTCGCCCTTTTCCCAGACGTGCTCGTAGCAGAAGGCCGGCTGTTCAGCGTGGTCGTATAGCTCCGCGAGGAGTGCGGCGCCTTCGTCCGACGGCAGACCTTCGAGTTCCTGAGACATCAGCCGGTTGACGTAGAGCGCCTTGCGGCCGGTCTCGGGATGGGTGCGGACCGCCGGATGCGTGGCGTGCGGGACGTCGGCGAGGTCGTATTTCGCATCGCGCACCTGCGTCGCGTAGTCGAACACGTTGACGGCCTTCAGGTCCGCCAGGCGCGCCTTGGTTTCGTCGGGCAGGGTCTCGTATGCCTCGTACATGTTGACGAAGATCGTATGGCCGCCTTCGCGCGTCACGGCGACGCCGTAAAGCGTCGCTCCCATCAGCGGCTTTTCGAGAAACACCGAATCCGAATGGAACATCAGCTCGCCGTCGGGCAGCAGGCCGATCGGCACGCCGTCCTCGCGGATGTTGGAGATCAGCATAACGCGCGGATCGCCGCCGTCCTTGCGCTCGGCCGACCGCGAGCCGATCGGCTCGCCGAAACAGCTCGCAAACCGGACCTGTTCGTCCTCGGCGATCTTCTGGTCGCGGAATACCAGCACCAGATGGTCGAGCCAGGCCTTGCGAAGATCGGCCACCGTCGCCGCGTCGAGCGGCTCGGCGAGGTCGAGGCCGCGGATCTCCGCCCCGAGGGCGGGCGACAGCGGGACGACCTCGAACCTTGCCATCGCGACGTCTCCTCCGATTATGCGTCCATTGCCGCGGCGCGGATCGCATCCGGCGTGAACGGCATGCGCCGCAGCCTGAGCCCGGTCGCATTGTAGATCGCGTTGGCGATGGCCGCACCGGCCGGCCCGGAAACCGCCTCGCCCGCGCCGAGGAACTTCTCGCCGGGGCGCTCCATCAGGATCGTCTCTATCTCCGGAATGTTGCCGAAGCCGAGGATGGGGTAGGCCTCCCAGTCGCGGCTGGTGATGCCCTCGCGGTCCCAGGTGACCTCTTCGTAGAGCGCCCAGCTTGCGGCCTGCAGGAAACCGCCGTCGTACTGCGCCGCGACGCCGTCGGGATCGACGACCTCGCCCGCATCCGCGCTGAGGACGGCCTTGTGCAGGATGACTTCGGCCGCATCCGTGACTTCGAGCTCGACCGCAACTGCGGCGTAGGACTGCTGGTTCTTGTATTTGGCGAAGGCGATGCCGCGCCCGCGGCCGTCGTCGGCATCCCAGTCGATCTTGTCGGCAACGGCGCGGATCGAATCGATGGCGCGCTGGTCCTCGAGATGATTGATCCGGAATGTGACGGGATCGATCCCGGCGGCCTCGGCCAGTTCGTCCATGAAGCACTCGATGGCGAACACGTTGGCGAACGCGCCCAGCGTCCGGAGCGCCGAGGTCCGCAGCGGCAGGTCGCGGACGAGGTTCTTCACCAGCCGCTTCTTCGGCAGCACGTAGAGCGGATCGAGATTTCGGTGGATGCCGACATGGCGCTCCATCGCCGGCTTCGGCACGAAGGTCGGCGGCGGGTTCTCGCGGAACCGGTTCGACAGGAGGCGCGCCGGTCCGGCCATGTTCGGGCCCGAACGGGGCCGCATGCCGAACGTGTCGCCGTAGCTTTCCTGCGACCAGTCGACGATCTTGCCCGACGCATCGATGCTCGCCCGCAGCTTCATCGACATCGCGGTGGCGTAGGGCTCCCACGCGTGCTCTTCCTCGCGCGTCCATTTGAGCAGGATCGGCTTGCCCGGCAGCGTGTGCGCGACGATGGCGGCGTCGAGCGCGACGTCATCTGCGCCGTTATGGCCGTAGCAGCCGGCGCCGGGCACATGCTCGATGCGTACCGCGTCGGCTTCATAGCCGAGCGATTCCGCGATTGCCGCGCGCAGGAAATAGATGCCCTGGCTATGCGACCAGACGTTCAGCGTATTTCCGTCCAGGAAGGCCATGCCGGCGGACGGACCGATCGATCCGTGCATGTGATAGGGCTTGTCGTACTGGGCTTCGAGCGTCGCGGCGGCGTCGGCAGGCGGGTCGTCGAGCGGCGGCACCGGCGCGTCGACCGGCATGCCCCCGTCCTCGACCGGACGGCTTTCGCGCGTGTTCGATGTAAGGCTCTTGAAGATGTCCTGCGGTTCCGGGCCGTTCGCCGTGTCCCAGTCGGCTGCGCTGGCCAGCCGTTCGGCGGCGCGAACGACGGCGAATTCGTCGGGCCCCGCGACGGCGACGAAACTGCCGTCGCGCACGGTCTCGATGCCCGCTTCCTTCAGCCGGTCCACGATCCCGTTGTCGAGGGTCTTGAGCCGGGCGTTGTAGTGGGGCGGCCGTACGACGCGCGCGTGCAGCATGCCCGGCATCTTCATGTCATGCAGGAACGTGTACTTGCCCGTCACGATGTCGGCTAGGCCGAGCGTCTCGATGCGCGTGCCGACGACCTTGTGGTCCCCCGGATCCTTGATCGCGGCATCCTCGTCCACCGGAATCCCGAACGGCCTGTCGCCCTGCAGTTCGGCGTAGGTCACGCTGCGGTTGGTCTCGCGCGAACGGATCTGGCCGTCCTCGACTTCCAGGGACGATGCGTCGACCCCGAGATGCGCGGCCGCCAGCGCCAGCATGTGATGGCGCGCCGTCGCGGCGACGAGCCGGACGGCCGAGCCGGAATCCGGCATCGAGTTGCTGCCCGACGTGATGCCCTCGTCGGGCGAGACGCCGGTGACGGTCCGGATCACGTCCACACGGTCGACCGGAACGTCCAGCTCTTCCGCGACCAGCATCGCCTGCGCTGTCGAGATGCGCTGGCCGATATCGACCTTGCCGCTCCAGAGTTCGATGCGCCCGTCGGCGCCGACCTTGAGCCAGTCGTCGAGGTTGGGGGTCTTCGCAATGCTCGAATTAGCCATTGGCCGCCTCCTTGGCTGCGCGCTTGATCGCGGCGATTACCCGGTGGTGGGAGCCGCAGCGGCACAG
>JAYPTI010000005.1:0-38693 GCA_038133505.1 Alphaproteobacteria bacterium | reverse complement strand
CTTCATGGCCGATCTTTCCTGGGCAAACCAGTCCGCGCGCCTGATGGCGGCGATCACCCGATGATGCGATCCGCAGCGGCACAGATGGTCCGACAGGGCCTCGACGATGTCCGCATCGGACGGCGACGGGTTCGACTGCAGGAGCGCGGTCGAGGTGACGACCAGACCGGCCGTGCAATAGCCGCACTGCGCCGCGCCCTCGGCGACGAAGGCGCGCTGGACCGCGGCGCCGGTCCTGTCCGCGGAGAGCGCCTCGATCGTCGTGATCTTCTTGCCGGCGAATTCGCCGGCCGGCCGGTTGCAGCACATGGCCGCCTCGCCGTCGACGATGACGGTGCAGGCGCCGCACTGTTCCAGACCGCAGCCGAGCTTCGCGCCCGTGAGGCCGAGATCGTTGCGCAGCACGTAGATCAGCGGCGTCGCCTCGTCGCACGAGACCTGCCGGTCTTCGCCGTTTACCGAAAGGATGATCGTTTCCATCGCCTCGTCCTGTCCCCTCGTCTTATCCTAGGTGCGGCATCAGCTTGAGCGCGTTGTCGCGCTCGATGCCCTTGAGCACGTCGGGGTCGAGCCCCATTCCCTGCAGCGCCTTGACCGATCCGGTCATGGTCGCCTCCGGCGCGAACGGATAGTCGCTGCCGAACAGCACGTGATCGGCGGCGACCAGCTCGAACAGGCTGCGGAAGGCGAGCCAGTTCGCCGACAGCGCGGTGTCGTAATAGAGCCGGCTAAGCTCCGCGATGACGCCGTCGGGCACCTTCTCGCCGAAGCGCGGCAGGTTCTGAAGACGCGAGATCCGTTCCGCGAGGAACGGGATCGTGCCGCCCGCGTGGCTGAAGATGAACTTGATGTCGCGGCAGCGCGTGAAGGTGCCGCCGAACAGCATGCTGGTCACCGCCCGGGTCGTGTCGAACGGGAAGTCCAGCGTCGCGGCCGGGATTTCCGGCTGGCACTGGTTGCACGGCGCGTTGGTTGGGTGGAAATAGACCACGGCCTTCCGGCGGTTCAGTTCATCGAACACCGGCGCGAACGCGGGATCGCCGGGATAGCGGTCGCCGTAGCTCGTCAGCAGGCCGATGCCGTCGGCCTTCAACTCGTCCAGCGCAAAGGCGATCTCCTTCAGGCTCGCATCGACGTCCGGCAACGGCAGGCTCGCGAATACGCCGAATCGGTCGGGATGGTCGCGGCTGAGATCGGCGGCGTATTCGTTGCAGTGACGGCAGAGATCGATGGTCTCCTGGCTGTCGCCGAACCAGAGGCCCGGCGCCGAGATCGACGTCAGCGCGGTCTGGATGCCGTTGCGGTCCATCGCCTCGATCGACATCTGCGGCGTCCATTCCGGCGTCTTGCCGGCGAGAATCAGCGGGCCGATCCGGTCGTCGCCGACGATGTCGACGTAGTTCGGCGGCAGGATGTGGTGATGGACGTCGATGCGGTGACAATCGGTCATGCGCGGAGCTTCCCTATGCTTTCTCGTAGCCGTCGATGAAGTCGGCCAGGTTTATGTCGTCCGCCCCCGGGACGGAAATCTCCGCCGGGTAGTTGTCCTTGCGGGTGGCGTCGATCCCCATCTTGGTGACGAGGTGCGAGCCGCCTTCCGGGTCGTAGGAGGCGGGGTCGAGCGGCGAGCCCTTGGCGTAGGGCACCATGAAGGTGTCGCGGTCGGCGCGAACGCGCGTCGCAATGGCGTGCATCACCTCGGTGTCGCTGGTGATGTCGACGTCCTTGTCGACGACCACGACGAACTTGAGGAACGGATCGGCGATGAACGCCGCCATCGCCGCCTGTTTCGCCTCGCCCTCGATCTTGCGGTCGATGGCGACGTAGCAGACGAACCGGAACCGGCCGGAGCGCGGCACGTGCACGCCGGTGACGGTGCCGCAGGCGATCTTCACGGCATCCTCGATGGCGGTCTGGCGCACGATGCCGGCGACCAGCAGGTTGTCCGCATGGCCGACGAAGGCGTTCTGGTAGATGGGATCCTTGCGGTGCGTGATCGCCTTGATCTCCAGCACCGGGTTCATGCGCTCCGGGCCGTAGGTGCCGGGATACTCGCCGAAAGGTGCCTCAGGCCGGCGCTCGTGTGGGCGGATTTCGCATTCGATTACGATTTCGGCGTCGGCCGGAACGTTGAGTGGGATGGTTTTGCAGGGCACCAGCGGGATCGGCCGCTGCAGCATGCCGCCCGCGATGTGGAATTCGTTGGCGTCGAGCGGCGTGAAACTGAGCGAACCGAGGAAGAACGCCGGGTGATGGCCGATGACGATGGCGATCGGGCAGGCCTCGCCGCGGCTTTCGTACTTCTTCCAGATGACGTTGCCGTGCGCGGTCTCGGAGAGCTGCACGCCGAGTTCGTTCTTGCTGTGCACCTGATGACGGTAGATGCCGATATTGTCGATCCCGGTTTCCGGATCGCGCATCACCGCGAGCCCGGCCGTGATGAACTTGCCGGCATCGAGCTCGTGGTAGGTGCAGATCGGGAATTCCTCGACGTCGATGTCGTCGCCCGTCTTGATCACCTCATGCACGGGCGCGTCCTCGATCATGACGGGCTCGATCGGGTTGTCTTCGCGGGCGCCGTATTCCTTGAGGAACGCCTTCTCGTCGCCTTCCTCCATGCCCAGCGCGTAGCGCAGCCGGGAAAAGCTCGCATGCATGTTGGCGACGAGCGGAATCTTCGAGCCCTTCACGTTTTCGAAGATGACGGTCCGGAAATGACCTTCCTTTTCGAGCCGGTGCAGGATGCCGGAGACGCCGAATTTCGGATCGACTTCTTCGGTGATCCGGAAAACCTCCTCCGGATGCTCCTTGTCGAGATACTCCAGAAAACCGCGGAGATCGGGCGTATAGGGTTGGTTGGACCCGGAGTCCATGAAGCGCTCCCTCAAACTCTCAATTGTCGAACTCTTAACTGTCGAACTCTCAGTTCTCCCGGGGTGGATCGATGGGCCCGCCCGCGTCGATCCACGCCCTGATTCCGCCTTCGAGGTGCGCGACGGGTGCGAGGCCCATGTCCTGCGCCGTCTTGGCCGCGAGCGCCGAGCGCCACGCGCCCGCGCAATAGAAGATGAACTTCTTGTCCTCGGCGAAAAAATCGCGGTGATAGGACGTGTCCGGATCGATCCACATTTCCAGCATGCCGCGCGGCACGTGGCGCGCGCCGCTGATGCGGCCGGTCTTGGCCAGCTCGCGGATGTCGCGCAGGTCGATGAACAGCACGTCTTCGTCGCCGACCAGCTTCAACGCATCGGCGACGCTGATCTCCTCCACCTCTTCGTTGGCGGCGGCGACCATCTGCTTGACGGTCTTCGTGATGTTCTGCGGCATCTATTCAGTGTCCCTCGCAATGCCCGCCCGCATGTCCGTGCGGATGGCGGTCAGGATATTCCGACCAGTACCACTTCGCCATCTCGGCGAAGACCTTCATCGCGCTCGGCGGGCGCGCATCGCCGTCGAATTCGCGGTACAGGCTGTTCACGTTGATGAACACGCGTTCGCGGTCGATCCAGTGATTGAAGAAATCGGCGACGATCTGCTCGGACGCCTCGATCCAGTCGAGCCCGGCGTCGTAGCGTTTGCGCGCCTCGTCGCGCAGCTCGGCGAAATAGTCGCGCAGCGCGCGAACCTCTTCCTTGCCGCTGATCGGCCCATGACCCGGAACGATGGTTTCGACGTCGAGGCCGAGAATATGCTCGCACGCGTCGATCCAGTTGTCGACGGGGCCTGCCCACATCACCGGGTGGCCGCCGACGAACACGATGTCGCCGGTGAAGATCGTCTTGTCCTCGGGCACGTGCACCAGAACGTCGCCGCGCGTGTGCGCGGGCCCCACGTTCGTCAGCTCGATGGTCTTGTCGCCCACCTTCATCGTGAGCTGCCTGTCGAACGTCCGCGTCGGGACGCGGTTCACGATGCCCTCGAAATCGAACTTGCGGCCCATCAGCTCCCAGATGATCGCGCCCGCGTCGCCCATTTCTTCCCACGCGCGGACGCGGCTGATGAAGGCTTCCGGCGGGCGGATTTCCATTTCTTCGGCGCAGGCCTGCGAAGCGACGATCTCGGCGCCTTCGACGAGCTGGTTGCCGTATGTGTGGTCGCCGTTGGCGTGGGTGTTCACCAGCGTGTCGATGGCCTTGGCGGCGGGCGCGGCGTCTCGCATCGCATCGAGCATCTCGGCCGTAAGCGGCAGGTCGAACAGCGTGTCCACCAGCAGCGATTCATCGCCGTCGGTGATCAGCCCGGCATTGCTCCAGCCCCAGCCGCCATCCGGCAGCAGGTAGGCAAAACTGCCGTTTCCGATGTCGTGCAGGCCCTTGGTGTATTGCCATTTCGGCATGGTCGTCGTTGACCCTCCCTTTGGAAACCTTGTACCTGTTCGCGCATCAAAGGCAAAGGGCAGGGGCCCGGAACGCGCCCGCATGACCATCAGGTTCGACGATATCGGCAACCGGCTGAAGGCGTTTCGCCTTGCGTCCGGCCGCGGCGCGGACGAGATCGCAGGCCGTCTGGGTATCTCGCGGACGGCGCTCTACCGCTTCGAAAAGGGCGAGCTCGCCAAGATCGAGACGCTTGAGAGGCTCTCCGAACTCCTGGACGTTTCCGTTCCCACGCTGCTCGGCGTCGGCGTCGAATACATATCGTCGGCGGTCGCCTATTTCGAGCGATTGCGTCAGATCGAGGAAACCTCCGAGCACATCGTCGTGCTAGCCGGTCCGGTATCGTTCCTGCTCGCCTCCGACGAATTTTCCGACACGCTGGAAGAGGTCCTGCTCGAGAGCATTCCGCCCGAAGCGGTGGATGCCGATCGGGCGATCGCCGGAATCCGCGAGCTGCTGCCGATCCTGCGCCAGCGCAAGGAGGCGTTCCGGGCCCGGCGGCCCGGCGTCCTCAACCTGATTTCGGGGGCGGAGATCGACCGGTTTCTGCGCAACGGCCTCGTCGGCCGGCTCGACCTCGACGAGGACGTGCGCGCAGAGCGCCGGCGCCGCGCCCGCGCCGAGGCGGAGCATTTGATCGGCCTGATGGAAGAGGAGCCCATCGGCATCCAGATCGGGATCGTCCCGGGCGCGCTGCCGCACAACAGTTTCCAGATATTCCGCCAGGCCGACCGCAAGATCCTGACCCTCAGCCCGTTCCGGCTGGGCGAGCAACCCAACGTCCATGGCGGCATCGCGATGATCACCTCGGCACCCGAAGCGCTGGATCTGCACGAGCGCACCGTCGAGGACATGTGGCGCCGCGCGGGAAAGGGACGGGAGGCGGCGGCGCTGATGCGCGAGTTGATGGCGCGGTTTCCCGACTGACATGGCGGACACGCTTTCCGCCCACGTCCGCGAGGCCGCCGCCCACGTCTCCGCCGGCAGGAACGACGACGCGATCGCGTCCTATCGCGCCGCGCTCGATCTCGATCCCGGCAATCCCGGCGTGCTCCAGAATCTCGGCGTGCTCGTTGCATCAGGCGGGGATCCGGCCGCGGCGGTCGGCTATTTCGACCGCGCAATCGACGCCGATCCATACTACGTTTCCGCCCATCTGAACCGCGCCAACGCCTGTCGGGCGCTCGGCCGCGTCGACGATGCCATCGCGTCGCTTCGCCGTGTCGTCGCGCTCGAGCCCGACCATTTCGAGGCGCACCGGATTCTCGGCTTCTTGTGGCTGGCGAAAGGCGAGCGCGGCCGGGCGATGGATCACTTCGCGCGCACCTACGACCTGCGTCGCGGCGAGGACAGGACGGGTATCGCGGATCGCTCTCTGCGGACGGCGACGCGCGAAAAGCTGCTGCACGATTCCGACCTGTTTCGCCATATCCCGCCGCGACGACGCGACGGCGAGCGGTTCGAAATGCTGGCGCGATTGTACGAGACCCTTGTCGACGACCTGGGCGAGGGAATTTGCGAGCTGACGGAGGAACAGCTCTCCCGCTTCGGAGACGACTATAACGGGCCGATCCATCTACGCGCCGCGCCCGAAGTGGCGGACGGTGCGCTCGGCGGCTTCGACGGCGCTGAGGTGACCTCCGACTACCTCGCCGGACACGGCATCGCGTGGTTCGACGGTTTGTTGTCGGAATCCGCGCTGGAGCGTCTGCGCGCCTTCCTGACGGAAAGCACGATCTGGCACGACTTCACCCATATCGACGGGTTCGTTGCGACCTATCTGGAGGACGGGCTCTCCTGTCCCTTGCTCCTGCAGATCGCCGACGAGGTGCGCGCCCGGTTTCCCGATCTGTTGGGAGAGCGGCCTTTGACGCAGGCATGGGCCTTCAAGGGACTGCGCAGCCGCGAGCCGATCGATCTCCACATCGACGACGGCGCCATCAGCCTCAATTTCTGGGTGACGCCGGATGCCGCCAATCTCGAACCGGGGACGGGTGGGCTCGTCGTCTATCCCGAGCCGCCGCCGTCCGGCTGGCGGATGGCGGATTACGACGCTGACCGGAAGAAAATCCGGGAGGCGGTCGCCCAACTCGGCGCGCCGGAGCGTATTCCCTACGCCGCCAATCGCGCGGTATTGTTCGATGCGCGGCTGTTCCACGGATCGGACGCGCCGCATTTCGCCGACGGCTACGAGAACCGCCGGATCAACGTGACGCTGCTTTATGGAACGGCGGCCGATACAATGTAACAAAATTGGAACAACAGGTTTATTTTGTTACAAATCGCTGCTAGAACTCGCCTCTATTAACCCGAAACGCCTGAAAAACAGCCATGTCAGCTCTGCCGCCCTCCGAAAAATACAGCTCCGCCGCCATCCGCCCGGAGGATTCCGATCCGATGCCGGAGAAGCCGGTCGGCGAGTTCCTCGCCCGCGTCGTCTCGAACGACTGGGTGAACGGCGAATACAAGCTGATGGTGCTCGACGTGCACCCGAAGGCGCTGACGGCCTATGCCGGGCAGTTCTTCCATCTGCTGTGCCCGTCGCCCGACGGCGCAGAGGTGTGGATGCGCCGGCCGATGAGCGTTTACCGGGTGGATCAGGACGCGAAGCGGCTGGAGTTCCTCTACAAGTGCGAAGGGCGCGGCACGCAGGGGATGGCGATCCTCGAGGCGGGCGACGATTTCAACATCACCGGACCGCTCGGCGTCGGTTTCTCGCTCGACCCGGCCTGGAAAAACATCGTTGTGCTCGGTCGCGGTGTCGGTCTCGCGACGCTGGCGCCCCTGTCGCAGCTTGCCGCCGAGAACGGCGTCGGCGTCACCGCGATCCTGAGCGCGCGCTCGCCCGAACTCGTCATGTCGGAAGATCTGTTCCAGGGGCTCGGCGCGGAAACCGTCAAGGTGGTCGACAGCGACGGCTCCAGCGACGTGGAAAAGGTCGAGGAAATCCTCGAACAGCTTGTCGCCGACGGCAAGGCGGACGCGTTCTTCACCTGCGGCTCCAATCGTCTGCTCAGCCTGATGAAACGCCTCGGCAAGGCGCACGGCGTCCCCGGCCAGGTGGCGATGGAGCAGATCATGGTGTGCGGTTTCGGCGCTTGCTACGTTTGCATGCGCACCTTCGAAGTGAACGGCGAAAAGACCCTGCGGCGCGTCTGCCGCGAGGGGCCGGTCTTCAACATGCAGGAGGCAGTGGGATGGTAGATCTTACCGTCAAAATCGGCGACCTGACGCTCGCGAACCCGATCCAGCCCGCGTCCGGCGCGTTCTCGTGGGAATACGCCGACGTAATCGATCTCAACCGGCTCGGCGCGCTGGTCGCCAAGACGATCTGCCGCGAGCCGCGGCTCGGCAACCCGACGCCGCGCATGGCGGAGACCGAGGCGGGCATTATCCAGTCGATCGGCCTGCCCGGCAAAGGCATCGAGTACTTCCTGGATCACATCGTGCCCGAATATGCGAAGTTCACGCCGCCGCTGGTCGTCAGCTGCTCCTCCGAGGATGCCGACGATTTCGCCGAGCTGGCGCGCGAATTGAGCGTTCCCGACGTCGACGTCGTCGAGTGCAACATCTCGTGCCCGACGCGCAACACGACGGGCGGCAATTTCGCGCTCGACACCGAGCACACCAAGCATGTCGTAAGCAAGATTCGGGAAGCGACCGACAAGCCGCTCTGGGCCAAGCTGTCGCCCAACGCGGGCGATATCGTCTCGATCGCGCTGGCCGCGGAGGAGGCGGGTGCCGATGCGGTCTGCATCGCGAACACTTTCCTCTCGCTCAAGATCCGCACCGACAATTTCCGCCCGGCCCTCGGCAACAAGTTCGGCGGCATGGTTTCGCCCGCGCTGAAGCCGATCGTGCTGCGCATGGTCTACCAGTGCGCCAAGGCGGTGAAGATCCCGATCATCGGCATCGGCGGCGTCACCAAGGCGGAGGACGTGGTCGAATACATGCTGGCGGGCGCATCCGCGGTCGGGATCGGCTATGCCGGGTTCCGCAATCCGACGGCGCTGACCAACATCATCGACGACCTCGAAGAGTGGTGCGACGAGCGCGGCATCGAACGCGTCAGCGACCTTATCGGCGCCGTGAAGGACGACGACATGGAGATGGACCCGCTCGTCGCGGCGTCGCACGGCGTCTGAGGCGCGATGACGCTGTTCGCGGCCACCGTTCCGCTGAGCGCGGAAACCGTTGCCGGGTATCACCGGACCGGCGCCTGGCGCGATCGGACGATCTACCGCATCGTCCATGACCATGCTGCCGCGCGACCCGACGCGGCGGCGCTGACCGACAGCTACCGGACCCTGAGCTGGCGCGAGCTCGTCGACGCGGTCGATCGATTCGCCGCCGACCTGAGGGTGCGGGGCATCGTTCAGGGCGACAGCATCTTCGTCGGCGCGCCCAACCGGATGGAGACGGTGATCGCGCTGCTGGCCGCGTCGCGAGACGGCATCGTCTGTTGTCCGTCGCCGCACCGCAACCATACGGTCGCCGAAATCGCCGACATGTGCGCCCGCGCCGCCTGTAACGCCTACATCCATCATCCCGGACACGGTTCTGACGCCGAGGGCGACGAAATTCTGGAGCTGATCGGCGAATTGCCCTCGCTCAAGCACGTCTATCGGCTCGGGCCGCAGGCGGAGGCGCCGTTCGCCGGCTGCCTCGACGCGGATGCGTCTGTCGTCGAACCGGCAGGCGATCCAGACCTCGTCACCTATCTCGCGTTCACGTCCGGCTCGACGGGTAAGCCCAAGGGCGTGATGCAGAGCGATAACACGCAGCTCGTCGCCGCGCGCGGCATCACGGCCGCCTGGGGCTTCGACGAGAACACGGTGACCTGCTCGCTGAGCCCGTTCAGCCACAATCTCGGTTGCGGCACCCTGTGGACCTCGTTCGTCTGCGGCGGCGAGTTCGTGCTTCACGACTGGCCGCGCTCGGACAGCACTTTGGATCGGCTCGCGGCGGCGAACGTCGACTATCTTGTCGGCGTGCCCACCCATGCGATGGACCTGCTCGAAGAACTGATGAGCCGCAGGATCGAAAAATACGACCGGCTGGCCTGCTTTCGCATCTCTGCCGCTGCCTGCCCCGAGCATGTGGCGGGCGGGCTCTTCGATCTCGGGGTCCCCGTGCAGAAAGGCTACGGCATGACCGAGACCAACGGTCACCAGCACGGCCTTCCCGGCGATACGCGGGACAAGGTTACCGGCACGTCGGGCGTCTGCTGCCCGGACTACGAGCTTAGGATTTTCCAGCCCGACGATCCGGACCGGCCGGTCCCGTCCGGCGAGAGCGGTCTCGTGGGCGGCAAGGGCGGTTCGCTAATGCTCGGCTATTTCAACGACGCGCCCGCGACCGAAGCGTGCCTGAATGCCGACGGCTGGTTCCTCACCGGCGACCTCGGGCGCATCGACGCGGACGGCTATCTGACGCTCACCGGCCGGCGCAAGGAGCTGATCGTCCGCGGTGGGCACAACATCAATCCCAACCTGCTGGAAGATCTCGCGCTGCGTCACCCGGCGATCGACCTTGCCGCCGCGATCCCGGTGCCGGACGAACGTCTCGGCGAACGAGCCTGTCTCGCCGTGATGTTCGAGGAGGGCCGCCGGCTGAGCGCGGCCGAGGTGCTGCGTCACCTCGCCGACGAGGGACTATCGCGTTACGACATGCCGGAGTTCTGGCTTCCCGAGGGCGAAATTCCCGTCATGCCCAACGGCAAGCTCGACAAGCAGGAGATCATCCGGCGCGTCGGCGACGGCACGCTGAAACCCCAACCCGTTAGTTAGGAATTCCCATGCGCGCCGTGGTGCTCGACGAATACGGCTCCCTCGACAATCTCGCGATCCGGGAGATGCCCGATCCCCGACCCGGCCCCGACGACGTCGTGATCGACGTCAGGGCGACGGCGGTCAATTTTGTCGATCTCGTCCTGATCGGCGGCACCTACCAGTTCAAGCCCGACCTGCCCTTCGTCCCGGGCAAGGGGCCGTCGGGCGTCGTCCATGCCGTCGGCGCCAAAGTCACCCACGTGGCGCCAGGCGACCGCGTCCTATGCATGGCGGAGACGGGCGGCTACGCCTCGCGCTGCATGGTCGTGGGCAAGAATTGCTACAAGCTGCCGGACGGTCTCTCGTTCGCGGATGCCGCCTCGATGGCGCTGGTCTACGACACCGCGTGGTTCTCGCTCGTCGAGCGCGGGCGCTTCGCGGAAGTCTAGACGGTGCTCGTCCTCGGGGCCTCGGGCGGCGTCGGGCTTGCGGCGATCCAGCTCGTGAAGGCACTGGGCGGGAAGGCGCTCGCCGGGATCGCCAACATGGACAAGGCCGGGCTCTGTACCGACGCGGGCGCCGACGCGATCGTCGATCTCGGCGCGGATAATCTGAAGGATGCATTGCGCGACCAGGTCTTCGCGGTGACTGAAGGCAAGGGCGCCGATGTCGTGATCGATCCGCTCGGCGACGACATATTCGATGCGGCGATCCGCTCCGTCGCATGGTGCGGCAGATACGTCGTCATCGGCTTCGCCGCCGGGCGCATCCCGACGCTTCGGGCGAACTACGTGCTGGTGAAGAATATCGACGTGGGCGGGCTGCAGATCAGCGACTACCGCCGCCGCCGGCCGGATCTCACCGCGAAATGCTTCGCGCACCTGTTCGAGCTGTACGAGACGGGCAAGATCGCGGCGCTGCCGACGGAAGTTCGGCCGTTCGACGATTTTCTCGGCGCGCTGAAGGACGTCCAGGACCGCAATATCCGCGGCCGGATCGTGCTCAGCCAGGAAGACTGACCAGGCGAGGGTGCCGAATTCTAGCCGCCCCTCCGGGTCTTTTTGCAAGCCTCGCCGTTCCAGTCGGTCAAGCAATCGACCACCTTGATCATTTCCGACTTGTTGTCGATCCCGCTTGCGCACTGCCCGACGAGCCATCCGTCCATTTCCATGGTTGCCGGAAGGGAGAGAAGCCAGCCAAGCGGCGGTGTACGCCGCTTAGCCACCGGGTACATCCGTAAATGCACTTAGAGCGCGCGGAGTTCCTCCTCCGTGTGTCGGCGCAAAGCGTCGATTGCCTGACGTCCGCTCGCTGAACGGAGATTGAGGGCGGCTTTTCCGATCTTTCCGATCTCCATTGCGGGCGATGCATCGCCGCGAGTCGAACCACGTCCCGACAGATCGACGTCTTCGGCGTTTATGTCCGGGTCGCTCGAAATCTGAATTACGATTACCGGCTGGGGGACCGTCGCCGGCGTGCCTCGATCGCTCGCAGTCGCCGCGACCTCACGACTGAGACCGACGTCCATCATTAGCTGGAGCAGAGTGATGGCGCCGAAATTCTCGAAATATCCGCCGTCGGTAATGTGACGGTCCGCGCGCTCTCCGTTTTTGCCGGAGAGCCCGAAACGTCCTGCGGGCAACACGATCGGGAACCGCGCACTGACCGATCCCGCCGAAAACCTTCTCACGTCGCCGGTCTCGATCGCGCTCAGATCGATGGCATCGGTAAATTGCGACCGCCAGTCGGTCGTGTAGCCATCGCAACCCGCCGCCGGTTTTTCGCCGCGTACCCGGCAATCGAGGCGCAAGGTGCTCGCCACCGCACGGGCGCCGGATTCGACGACCGTGCCGTTCAACAGGAGGGCGGGCAATCGCCCCGGCCGACCAGAAATCGACTGAAGCGGCACGTTAGCGATCCCGCAATCCGCCTTGTCTTCGAATGTCTTGCAGTGCTTGGCGAAGGCGCGGGCCCACGTGCGCTCGATGATGCGTGCGCGATCGGGAAAGACGTTGAAAGGAATGGCATCGCGCGTAAACCAGGCGGCAAACACGGGAGAGAGAAAATCCCCTCTCGTCATCCGACGCAGAGGTTGGGCAATGGGCGTCTTGGAGCGGTCGAGCACCGCTTCGAGCGTAGCGCGGTAAAACATCGCGCCGATGCTTCCGTCCGAAACGCCGCTGACAGCGAACAGGCGGTCGCTGAACCGCCCCTGCGTCCGGTCGTGCAAGTCGCCCAGAATGGCGGCTGTCCAGTAGGCTGCGCGGCTACCGCCACCAGCCGTAGCAACGAATACAGCGGGATTCTCGGCAGCGGTTCCGAAACTGGCCCACGCCGTTCGCGGCGACGGCCGGGTTGTCGGATTTGTCTCGAGGTCGAACGTCTGGCTCTTGTCTGCATTGTGCGTCACCAGAAGGACGAGAACCACGATCGTCGCGTAGGGAAAATTGCTGTGTGCGGAAAAAACGACCGCGGTGCCCTATATCGCTACGATGATTGAGAGCGACAGCAAGAGAACGGGAACCGGACCAAGTCCCAGGCCGGTCCCAATCGGCGACAGGACTGCGGCGACGGCATAGGCGGCAATGAATGCGACGGCGAGACCGGTCAGGTACGCGGTAATTCGATTTTCCCCGAGAAACGAGCGGAAGGAAAAGAAGTCTTCATCGCTCAGCGGCGTCGCCGGCGCATTTAGCGCATTCGAGCTGAACGTGCTGCTTGCCCACTGCAGGAGCCTGCGGCGCATCCAGAACAGGACAAACAAAATCCCGGCGAGAATCACGCAGGCCGCGGCATGCGGCTTCGGCAACGGCGTTTCCGCGGTCGCGGAAACATATGCGGTGAGAATGGCGAGCGGCGGCGATGCGCCCAGAACTCGGGGGAGATAGGCGCGTATGAAATATATCCGCCGCAACCTGGCCTTCGCGTGGGCGATTTTTTCGGCGTTCGTCAGCCCCGACCGCGCGGGAAATTTCTTTCGATAGCGGAAGAGCGTCCATTTCTTCCCCGGCGGCCGAACACGATTAGATATTCGGGAGAACCCCCAGATCAGGACGCCGAACATGAAAACGCTGAAATACGCCGCAACCGAACGACCGCTCAGTAGCGGAATGTCCAGCGTCGTCGCAATTGCGTCCTTTCCCTGCTCTAACCCCGTTTCGGTTGCCAACCAGAAAAGAATGACGACGACTACGACGCTGAACCGCGACGGTTTGATCGCGATCCAGGCATCGTAGACGAGCGCACGCGCTCCGAAATAGGCAGACGCGATGTAGTCGATGCACGACATTTTTCCCCCTGTCATCGCCTGCAGAAAAGAGAAAAATTCTACGGCAAATAAACCACAGCGCGCAAACGGGGGCTGCCGTGGCGCGCCTCAGTTGTCGTCGACCCAATAGCTGTCGCGCATCCGCTCGCCGATGTCGCAGCCCTTTTCGTAGGTGTAGCCGTTCGGTGAGGGTCGGATGTTCCGCGGCGGGGCGATTTGGGCGTATTGCATCTCCGTCTGGAACGGCGGCACCAGCCCGGCGATCTCGAGCACCAGCTTGCGCCGGATCGCGCGCGCGAAATCGTGGAAGTTCTTCGCGACGACGATGAAGGCGCCCGGTCCGCCGATGACGCATCCTCGATAGTAGAGGTCGAGGTCGGGCAGATTGTAGCGGCTGCCGATGCCGCCCCGGTCGTTGATGATCGGAAGGCCGTTGATCGTGATCCGCTGCTTGAGCACCTCGTCGCGTACCTCGTCGACGTAGCGGCTGAAATTGTTCGGGCCGTCGCCGGAGACGTCGATCACCTGGCGGGTGCCTTCGATGTCGTTCGCGGCCAGCAGGTCGGCGCTGTGCTGCAGCGCGTCGCTGATCGACGTGCGGCGGCCGAAGGTCAGCGGCGCCTTGAGGAGGTCTGCGGCGAAGGCTTCCGCGGCGGCCGCGTCGCCGATTATACGCCAGTCGAGCACCACCTTGTTCCAGTGCAGCGAAGAGTAATCGATGTAGGCGACGGCGATCTTGCGGAGAACGCCCGAGCGGATGGCGTTGATGACCTCGGCGCTGCGGAAGGCGGCGGCGACGCCCTCGCGCTGCAGCCGTGCTTCTTCCTCGTCGATGCTGCGCGAAACGTCGGTGGCGATGACGAGTTCGAGGTCGACATATTCCCTCGCGGCGGCGACAGGCGCAAAACCTGTCGCGATTGCCAGCAGCAGCAGGAAACGTTTCAAATTCAACCCCCTCGAAGCCCACAAAGTCTACACGTTGTATCGCTGAAATGCCGTCTTTTCCGACCGGTTGCGCAATGGTGTCCGGACGGTCAAACTCCGCGAAAATCCATCCAGAACCGGGAAGATCCGACATGAACGACACTCCGACCCTATCGGCAAACAAGTCGCAAAACGAACCGATCCAGGATCTTCGCCAGTGGCTGGACGCTGTGGAGGACATTGGCGAGCTGGTGAGGGTCTCCGAGCCCGTGAATCGCGATCAGGAAATGAGCGCGATCGGCTACCTGCTGGCCAAGCAGCAGCCGTCGCCGACGGTGATGTTCGAAAAGGCAGAAAATTTCGACGACGGCGGCATCGGCGCGCGGCTGCTCTGGAATCTTGCCGGCCCCAGCCTGAAGCGCATCGCGATCACGCTGGGCGAAGACCCTGAAATGCCGACCATCGAACTGATCCAGAAAGTCAAAACCAAGCTCATGCAGCGCATTCCACCGCGGGAAGTGTCGGGGAACGACGCGCCCGTCTACGAAAACTCGCTGACGGGCGACGATATCGATCTCGACAAGCTGCCGATCCCGATGCACTGGCCGCTGGATGGCGGCCGCTATCCCGGCACGGCCGACTGCGTGATCACCCGCGATCCCGATACCGGATATCTGAACGTCGGCACCTACCGGATGATGCAGCAGGGCAAGCGAGAAGCGGGCCTCTATCTGTCGCCCGGCAAGGATGCGCGCCTCCATATCGAGCGCGCCTGGGCGCGGGGCGAGTCGATAGAAGTCGCCGCCGCCTGGGGCGTCGATCCGATTTTCATGCTGGTCGGCTCGCAGGGCTTTCCGAAGAATATTTCGGAATACGAATTCATCGGAGGAATTCGGGGCCAGGCGGTGTCGGTGGTGAAGGGTAAAACCACCGATCTGCTGATTCCCGCCAACGCCGAACTGGTGATCGAGGGCGTCCTGGAGCCTGGCTCGATGAAGGGCGAAGGCCCGTTCGGCGAATTCACCGGTTACTATGGCCGACCGGAAGGCGAAGCGCCGCTGATCAAGATTACGGCGCTGCATCATCGCAACCAGCCGATCATGACCAACGCGCTGATGGCGGATTATCCGTCGTGCGAACAAAGCGGCTTCTTCGCCGTCGTCCGGTCCGCCCGCGTCTGGAACGATTTCGACAAGCTGGGGATCGCCGGCATTCAGGGCGTGTATTGCCATCCCGCCGCCGCCGGCGGCTGGGGCATGACCTGCGTCAGCATCGAACAGCGCTACGCTGGGCACGCGGCACAGGTGCTGGCTCTGGCGGCGCAGGTGCCGGGCGGCGCCTATTACACCAAGTGGATCGTCGTGGTCGACGAAGACATCGACCCGTGCGACATGGATCAGGTGATCTGGGCCATGTCGACACGCAGCAATCCGGTCGACGACGTGGAAATCCTGAAAAACACCTGGAGCACGCAGCTCGATCCCAGCCAGTACCCGCCGGAAAACCGGCCCTACGGGTCAAAGTGCCTGATCAACGCGTGCATGGATCACAAGCACATCAAGGAATATTCGAAGCGCACGATGCTGTCGGAAGACGTCTACAACAAGGTTGTGTCCGACTGGGAACGTCTCGGCCTGCCCGGACAACCGCCGCTGGTGCGTCATTTCGAAAAGAATGCGTGATCCGCTATTGATCGCTGTTTCGCGATCCAGGAAACAGCGCCGGGTTCGCGATCGCGACCGGCGACGGCATGAACGGCACTTCGACCAGGACGCGCTCGGTCCTTGGCGGCAGGAGCGGCAGGACAACTCGATCTCGTCGTAAAGTGAGGCGTCATAAGCCTGTCACAAATTGCACATATGTCCTGTATGGATCGAAGGCGGGGTCCCCCGCCGACTTCCCGCCGGATGCCAGATGAATAGCTACGAACTCAACCGCCGACTTGTCGCCGAAGCGCTGGGCACGCTTATCCTGGTCGCCACGGTCGTGGGCTCCGGCATCATGGGCGAACGGCTGGCGGGCGGGAACGACGCCATTGCGCTGCTCGGCAACACGGCCGCGACCGGCGCCATCCTCGTCGTCCTCATCCTTATTTTCGGGCCCATTTCGGGCGCGCATTTCAATCCCGCCGTCACGATCGCGCTCGGCGTTCTGGGACGTTTCGGCAAACGCGAGATCGTTCCCTACATCGTCGTCCAGATCGTCGGCGGCATCGCCGGTACGATCATCGCGCACTACATGTTCGAGGAGGCGGCGATTACCTGGTCGACCAAGGTGCGCACCGGGCCGTCGCAATGGGCAGGCGAGATCGTCGCCACCTTCGGCTTGCTGGCAACCATCCTCGGCTGCCTCCGCTACCGCGCGGAGGCTATCCCCTTTGCCGTCGGGCTCTATATCACGGCGGGCTACTGGTACACGTCGTCGACGTCGTTCGCGAACCCGGCCGTCGCCATTGCGCGTGGCTTTACCGACAGTTTCTCCGGCATCCAGCCCGCCGACGTGCCCATGTTCATCGTCGCGCAGATCGTCGGGGCATTGCTGGCCGCCTGGCTGTTCCGCTGGCTTCACGCAGGCGATCCCGACAATTGAGCGATGGCCGTCCGTTACGCGATCTATCACTGCCCCGAGGCCGATAGCGATCTTTACCGCGCCGCGTCCGACTGGCTCGGCTACGACGCGGTGAGTGGATGGGAGATCGTGCCCGACCTTCCCGCTGATATCGCAGAGGCCGAATGGCGTGCGGCGACAGATGCGCCGCGGACATACGGCTTTCATGCCACCCTGAAACCGCCTTTCCGGCTTGCCGCCGGCCGGACCGAGGGCGAGCTACGAGGCGCGTTGTCGGATTTCGCCCGGACATACGGCGCGGCATCTCTCCGCTCTCTTGCGGTCGCGGAGATCGGCGGATTCCTCGCCTTGCTTCCCGAAGATGACATCGCCCCGCTGGCCGCGCTCGCCGGAGCATGCGTGGCGGAATTCGACGGCTTTCGCGCCCCGCCCGAGCCGGGAGAGGCGGAGAAGCGGCAGGCAGGGGGGCTCACCCCGAGGCAGGAGGAATATCTCGGCCGCTGGGGCTATCCCTACGTGTTCGAGGAATTCCGGTTCCACATGACGCTGACCGGGCGGCTCGATGATGCAACGCGAGCGCGTTTCCGGACCGCGTTGGAGGCGCGTCTTTCGGGACCTGCGGCCGCCGCGCAGACGATCGGCTCACTCTGTCTGTTCGTTCAGCCGTCGCGCGAGGCCCGCTTCGAGTTCCGCGAGCGGTTCCCCCTCTTGGGCTGACGGCGTTTCCGGCAGGCCCTCCGCGGTTTCGTCTTCTTCTTCCTCGTCGCCGTGCCGCTGCTGGCGCAGCCAGAGTTGGGCGTATTTGCCCGCCATCGTCAAAAGCTGCAGGTGCGACCCGCGCTCGACGATCTCGCCGTTCTCGATGAACAGGATCAGGTCGGCGTCGACTACCGTCGACAGCCGGTGCGCGATCACCATCGTGGTCGAGCCGCGCGACACCTCGGTCAGGCTCTTCTGGATCGCCTGCTCGGTATGACTGTCGAGCGCCGACGTCGCCTCGTCGAACAGGAAGATGCGCGGCTTCTTGAGGACGGCACGGGCGATGGCGACGCGTTGCTTTTCGCCGCCGGACAGCTTGAGCCCGCGCTCTCCGACGATGGACCCGTAGCCGTCGGGCAGCGCGGAGATGAAATCGTGTATCTGGGCTAGGCGGGCCGCGTCCTCGATCGTTTCCTGATCGGCGTCCGGCCGCCCGAACTGCAGGTTTTCGCGGATGGACTCGTTGAACAGCACCGTGTCCTGCGGGACGACGCCGATGGCCGCGCGCACCGAAGCCTGCATCGCGAGCCGGATGTCCTGGCCGTCGATCAGTACGCGGCCTTCCTGCGGGTCGTAGAAACGGAAGAGAAGGCGCCCGACGGTCGTCTTGCCGCCGCCGCTGGGCCCGACGAGCGCGACCTTGCGCCCGGCGGGAACCTCGAAGCTGACGTTCTTCAGCACCGGCCGACGCGGGTCGTAGGCGAACGAGACGTTCTCGAACGCGATGGTGCCCGGGCCGAGATCGAGCGGCACCGCGTTCGGGTAGTCAGTGATTTCGGGCGCTTCGTCGAAGATGCGGGTCATCTGGTCCAGATCGATCAGCGCCTGTTTGATCGACCGGTAGAGATTGCCGAGCCGTTCGAGCGGCCGCACGAGCTGGAGGAGATAGGTGTTGATGAGGACGAACGCCCCGACCGTCATCGCGCCCGCCGCGACGTCGCGCCCGCCGAGCAGCAGGATCGTGCCGGCGCCCACGGCGAGCACGGTCATCTGGCCGGCGCCGAACAGGCTGCGGAACAGGAGAGAGCGCACGGTGAGCCGTTCTACCTCGGTCAGTTCCGTGTCGTAGCGCTCCGACACGTATCGTTCGTTTCCGAAATACTTGACCGTCTCGTAGTTCAGCAGGCTGTCGATCGCCTTGCCGTGCGCCTCGGCGGCCTTGATGACAGCGGGCCGCTGGAAGCGCCGCAACGCCTCCGAACCGTATACGACGGCGAAAAGGAAGACGGTCAGCGTCGTCGCCATGATGACGGCGAAGTGCCATTCGAACTGCGAGAGCACGACGACCGTGATCACGACGATCTCGGTCATCAGCGGCGCGATCACGAAGACGAGCTGGAACAGGAGATCAGCGACGGCCTCGAGGCCGCGTTCCTGCACCCGGCTCAGCATGCCCGTGCGCCGCGACAGGTGGTAGCGCAGCGACAGGGTGTGCAGGTGGTCGAAGACCGCAAGGCCGAGCCGTCTTCGGACCCGCTGCTCCAGCGGGCCGAACAGGATCCAGCGGAGCTCGTTCAAGGATCGCGCGAGCCAGAAGACGAGCCCCCAGCTCAGCAGCAGCGCGATCGGCGCAACGACCAGCGCCGAGGTTCCTGCCGGCGTCAACGCGTCGATGGCGCGGCTGAACAGCACCGGCAGGAGCGCGTTGAGAAGCGCGGTCAGCAACAGGATCCCGACCGACAGGACCACGCGCGCGCGCATGCCGATATCGTCGCGCGGCCAGAGATAGGGCAGCACGGCGCGGATCGCTCTCAGGTCGGCGGCGTGTCCCGCGCGGATATCGGGGGCGACGGACGGCAGAAAGCGCGACATCAGCCGTCGCTTTCCGCCGCGCGCAAAAGTCGTGTGCTCATAGCCGCTTTATATATGATTCCCGCCGCGGAAGCGTTGTCGGTATGATCGCGCAAACCCGAACAAGGAGGACACGTCAATGAAGGACAAGGGATATCTGCGCAGCCTGCTCGAGTACAATGCGTGGGCGAACGCCGAGCTTTACAAGAAGGTCTTCGACCTTCCGCCCGAGGAAGTGACCAAGAAGCGCAAGACGCTCCTCGAATCCATCCATCTCAGCCTCAACCACCTGCTTGCGGTCGACCGCATGTGGCACGCCCACATGGAGAAACGCCCGCACGGCATCGACGAACTTCGCGCACGCCTGTACGAGGACATGGAAGACCTCTGGCAGGCGCGCCAGGAGATGGACAAGACCATCCTGGAATACCTCGACTCGCTCAGCGAGGACGATCTCGAGGAGGTCGTCGATTACGAGCTGATCGGCGGCAATACCGGCTCGCTGTCGCGCGCGATGTGCCTGACGCACCTCGTCACCCACGGCAGCTATCACCGCGGCTGGATCGCCGACATGTTCGGCCAGGCGGGCGCGCCGCCGGCGATCATCGACATCCCGGTCTACGAACGCGCGATCAAGGCGAACAACCTGAACCCGCTTCCCTGAGGACGAGTCGCAGCGAGCGATGGAAAGGAAACCGAAAGTCGCCGTCATCGGCGGCGGCCTCGGCGGCGCGGCGGCGGTGCTGGCGCTGCATCGCCGGGGGATCGAAGCCGACATTTACGAACGAGTCCCCGAGCTTGCCGAGATCGGCGCGGGGCTGAATCTCAGTCCCAACGCGCTGAAGGCGTTCCGCTATCTCGGCTGCGAGGACGACGCGGTCGAAATCGGCTACCGCGCGCCGGACCAGGTAATCCGCAGCTACCGCAGCGGGCGGGTGCTCGCGCGCCAGAAGCGCGCCGGCGACGTGGTCGAGAAGTTCGGCGCGACCTTCCTGTCGATCCACCGCGCCGACCTGCTCGATATCTTCGTGCGCCGCCTGCCCGAATCCGCCGTCCATCTGAATGCGGCCTGCACGGGCGTCGAGACGACCGCTTCCGGGGCGGTGGCGCATTTCGAGGACGGCCGCTCGGTCGAGGCGGACGTGATCGTCGGCGCCGACGGCATCCATTCGGCGGTAAGGAAGAGCGTCTTCGGCCCGGACGATCCCCGGTTCACCGGCTGCATCTGCTGGCGCGGGCTCGTGCCGGTCGAGGCGATCGCGGACACGCAGTACGGCCGTGACATGACGGCGTGGTGGGGGCCGCACGGTCACATCGTCCACTATCCCGTCCGCCGCGGCGAGCTGATCAATTTCGTCGCCCACTACGACAGCGACGGCTGGCGAGAGGAATCCTGGACGCACGAGTGCGACGGTGCAGAGGTGATTGAGACCTACGGGCGCTGGAACGAGGACCTGCTGCGCCTGATCCGCGCCAGCGACACGTACTTCAAATGGGCACTCTACGACCGCGACCCGATGGAGCAATGGACCAGGGGCCGCGTGACGCTGCTCGGTGATGCGGCGCATCCGATGCTGCCGTATCTGGGGCAGGGCGCCTGCATGGCGGTGGAAGACAGTTGCATTCTCGCCGAGTCCATCGCGCGGCAGCCAGAAGATCTCGATGGCGCGCTCGCGGCCTACGAACGGTTGCGCAAGCCGCGGACGACGCGGGCGCAGCTCGGCTCTAGGTTCCGCGCAAAACAGAACCATCTCGCCTCGCCCGTCGCGCGCCTGAGGCGCGACCTGCGGATGGCGTTCAACAACCGCTTCGGGCGCGACAAGTCGCCGAACCGCGCGGAATGGCTCTACGAATACGACGTAGCGGCGGAGGACGGTTTCGATATTTTCGCCGAAGCCGCCGTAGCGGCGGAATAACCCGCGCAATTTCGCATTACGTCCGCGTGGCGCGGGCCTTTCTGTCCATTGCCCGCTTCATGGTTAGCGAATCGTTAAGCGTGACTTGCTAACGTCGCTCAGTTCGCACTGGCGCGGGGCCGCCATGACCAATCATCTCAGCAAGGTATTCTACGGAATACACAAGCGCGAGGATTTCAACCGGACGTTCCAGTCGTTGATCGGTTATATCGACGACGGCAACGTCTTTACCGGCGACAATCTTTTTACGTTCGCGAAAAATCTGGATTTCCTCTCGGACGACAGGTTTATGCGGATATTCCGGGCGCAGAACGACAACATCATCGAAGAATCGACGGTCTGGCGGGTTCACACTCTTTGCTGGGCGGCCCACCGGGCGCTTTCGCTCGACGG
Organism: Alphaproteobacteria bacterium; assembly: GCA_038133505.1. Taxonomy (GTDB): domain Bacteria; phylum Pseudomonadota; class Alphaproteobacteria; order MPNO01; family UBA830; genus JAYQUR01. The sequence goes on along the minus strand of JAYPTI010000005.1, from coordinate 16,927 downwards.
CGATTTCGTCGAATGCGGCAGCCATCGTGGAACGAGCGCCAGAATCATCGCGGAATACCTCGATTTCGATCAGTCGGATAAACGATTTTTGATGTTCGACGTCTTCGACGATATCGGACAAAGCGAGTTGCAAAATTATCCCCAACTCGCGGGCGGAATTTACGAATTCGTGAAATCCCGCTTCGAAGAATTCCCGAACGTCGAGGTTGTTCGCGGTTTTGTGCCCGACATCCTCGGTGGCAATACGCCGGAAAGGATCGCCTTTCTTCATATCGATATGAACAATGCGGCGGCCGAAATGGGAGCGCCCGAGAGGCTGTACGACCGGGTTGTAACCGGCGGATCGATCGTCCTCGACGATTACGGATGGAAGGCCTACGAGGCGCAGATGACCGTCGAAAAAGAGTTCTTCGGGAAGCGTGGCTACCGGATACTCGAACTCCCGACCGGCCATGGTCTGGTCGTCAAGTAGACCCGGGGCCTGACGCGAGCACGTTCGACAGCAGGTTGCTTGCCAGATCGGCAGCGCTCTGCCTGTCTGCATCCGGCGCGGACCGCATATACACCTTCACCGCGTTGAGCGCAGCGGCTGAGTTCTCCGACAATTTCGCCATCAGCGAAGAGGTTGCGTCCTCCAGGTCATCCGCCGGCACGACGCGGCTGACGAGGCCCATCCCAAGGGCCGTCTGCGCATCCAGCGGATCGCGCGAATAGACCATGAATGCCGCCGCCTTGCGCGGGATGCGTCCCGACAGCGCCCACATCACCAGCGTCGGCGGCAGGTCGCGGCCCATCTCGGGCACCTGGAACTGGGTGTCGTCCGCCGCCAGCGTGATGTCGCACAGTGCCGCCATTGCGCATCCCATTCCGACCGCGCGTCCCTGAACGACGCCGACGATGGTCGCCGGGCATTTCTCGAATTTTGCGAACAGCGCGAGGGCAGGATCGGTGTTCCCCGCGCGGATTTCGATCGCCGTGCCGGACTCGGCGTCCGGCGGCAGGTCGCGGCCGAGACAGAACACCTCTCCCGTACCGCGCAACAGGACGAGCCTGGCGCCCTCGATGCCGGCCGATTCGATCGCGGCGCCCAGATCGGCCGCCATTGCGTTCGTCACGCGATTGCCCGTATCGGGCCGGTCGATGGTGATATGGGCGATGCCGTCACGGTATTCGTAGACGATCGTGTCGCTCATGAATCTCTCCCTCGGAGTCGTTTCTCTGTCTGAAACACTACAGGTTCCGCCGATGCGCGCGAACTCTTATCGGCCGGTCCCGGATGACGCCGCCGACGCGGAACGCTAGGGTCTGCGTAGGCGCACGGCAGAAGGCGAGGGATTCCCGTGGCAATCGACCCGACAAACGGCTCCGAAGAAGCGGTCCGCGAAACCGCCGAATCCCACATGGTGACCCGCATTCCCCGGGCGACCCCGGATACGCCCGTAGAGGATGTCGTCGCCGCGCTGCGGGGGCAGAAATTCGACTGTGCCGATACCGTATTCGTCACCGACGATGCAGGCCGGCTCGAGGGGATCGTCCGGATCAACGATCTTCTCGCCGATCACGCTGCCCGCATCGGCGACATCATGGAGCCGGAGCACGACGCCGTCCGGCCGTCCGACGACCAGGAGCAGGTTGCGCTTCTTGCCATGGATCTCGGCATGATCGCCGTCCCCGTCGTCGGCGACGACGGAACGCTGATCGGCGCCGTGCCGCCGGAAGCGCTTTTCAGAATTCTCCGCGCGGAGCACATGGAAGGCATCCAGCGCCTTGCCGGCATCAAGCTGCACGACGAAGGGGCGGTAATGTCTCTCGATACGCCGCTGGTGGACCGGTTCCGGCGACGCCTGTCGTGGCTGCTGGTCGGCCTGCTGGCCTCGTCGATCATTACGTACGTGATGTCGGGTTTCGAGCGCACGCTGGAGGAAAACGTCGCGGTGGCGTTCTTCGTGCCGGCGCTGGTCTATATGGCCGGCGCCATCGGCGCCCAGGCGGTCTCGGTCGCCGTGCGCGGGCTTGCGGCGGCCCATATCTCGATCCCGCGGCTGATGCGCGACGAGCTGATCATCGGCATCGCCATCGGCGGAATGCTCGGAGGAGCCGTCTATGTCGCCGTCCTGACGTTTTTCGGCATACAGCCGCTCGCGCTCGCCGTCGGGCTTTCGGTGCTCGCGGGCGGCGCGGTCTCCGCGATCGTCGGGTTCGGCCTGCCCGCCTTGTTTCAGAAGGCGGGTCTGGATCCGGCGCTCGGCAGCGGGCCGATCTGCACGATCATCCAGGACGTCTCCAGCCTGTTTATCTACTTCCTGCTGGTGACGGCCCTGATCCTCTGAGGTTCCGATCCGCTGAGCCGGACGCTCAGGCGGCCGCTTTCGCCGACTGGATCGCGCGCCACACCTTTTCGGGCGTGGCAGGCATCTCGATCGCCGGCGCGCCGATCTCGTGGAGCGCGTTGTTGATCGCGTTCATGACGGCCGGCAGCGCGCCGACCGTCCCCGCCTCGCCGACGCCCTTGACGCCGAGCGGGTTGCGCGCGGTCGGCACCTCATTGGCGGCGAGCTTGAAGTCGGGGAAGTCGTCGGCCCGCGGCATGCAGTAGTCCATGAACGAGCCGGTCATGAGCTGGCCGCTGTCGGGGTCGTAATTCACGTCTTCCATTAGCGCCTGGCCCGCGCCCTGGACGATGCCGCCGTGAACCTGACCGTCGAACAGCATCGGGTTGAGGATATTGCCCGCGTCGTCGACGGCGGCATAGCGGATCAGCGCGACCTTGCCGGTATCGACGTCGATTTCGACCTCGGCGAGATGTGCGCCGTTGGGATAGACCGGCGCATCGCCTTCGCCCATGCCGAATTCGCCGTGTTCGTACAGGCCGGGTTCCATACCGGCGGGCAGGTTCGGCTTCTGGAAAGCAGTCTTCGCGACGTCCTGCAGCGAAACCGAGCGGTCGGTGCCGGCGACGGTGAACGTGCCGTCGGCGAACTCGATATCGCTGTCGGCCGCTTCCAGCATGTGAGCCGCGATCTGCTTGCCCTTCTCGATGATCTTGTCGGCGGCGAGCGTCACGGCGGAGCCAGCGAAGGTCGCGACGCGGGCGTTGAAGGTGCCCACCCCGAACGCGACCTTGTCGGTGTCGCCGAAGCGGTACTGGATGCCGCCGCCGTCGATGCCGAGCTTGTCGGCGAGGACCTGCTTGAAGGTCGTGCCGTGGCCCTGGCCGTGATCCATCGCGCCGCACAGCAGCGTGATGCCGCCGGACGGATCGAACCGGATCTCGACATGCTCGAAGTTCGTGCTGGCGACGCCCGTAATTGAGTTGGACGTGCCGATGCCGAGAACCTTGCCGTTGATCTTCGCCGCCGCGCTGCGCGCCGCGAAACCGTCGATGTCGGCGGCGGCGAGACACTGGTCGTAGTTCCGCATGAAGTCGCCGCAGTCGTAGACGTCGCCCAGACATGTGGTGAACGGCATCGCGTCCGTTCCCAGCGTATTGCGGCGGCGCAGCTCGACCGGGTCCATGCCGATCTGGCGCGCCGCCACGTCGACCATCGTCTCGATCACGAACACCGGCTCCGGCTTTGCGCCGCCGCGGTATTGCGCGTTGGTCATGATGTTGGTCAGCGCGCCCGTCACCTTGCCGTGGATCGCAGGAATGCCGTAGACGCCGGCGAGCCCGCCGAGCCCGCCTGTCGTCGAGCGGATGTTGCGGTCGTTGGTGAAATACGCGCCGATCGGCACTTTCGTGTGGGTCCGGAGGCCGAGGAACTTTCCGTCGGCGTCTAGCGCGAGCTCCGCATCGACGAGGCCGCCGCGGCCCTGTTCGTCCGTCAGCAGGCTTTCCGCCCGGTCGGCGATCCACTTTACCGGCCGCTCGAGGATCTCGGATGCCCACAGTGCCAGGCTGTATTCCGGATAGCAGCCGCCCTTGATGCCGAAGCCGCCGCCCATCTGATCGCAGATCACGCGCAGCTTGGTCTGCGGCATCTTGAAGATCTGGTTGCAGATCTGGGCGCAGATGCCGTGGACCGACTGCACGGTCGCGCGCAGCTCGTAGCGGTCCTCGTCCGGGTCGTAGAAGGCGATGCAGCCGCGGGTCTCGAGCGCGTTGCAGGCGACGCGGTTGACGCAGACCCGGTGCTTCACGACATGCGTCGCGGTTGCAAACGCCGCATCGACCGCGGCCGCGTCGCCGCGAACGTGCGTGAACGCCTCGTTGCCGGGGTTGTCGGCCCATATCGCCGGCGCGCCCGGGGCGAGCGCGTCATCGACGCTGATGACGGCGGGAAGCGTGGCGTATTCGACCTCGATCAGCTCCGCGGCATCCTTCGCCTGGTTCACCGTTTCGGCGACGACGAACGCGACCGGCTCGCCGACGAAGCGCACGCGGCCCTGCGCGAGCAGCGGCTGGACGCAGACGAAGCCCGGCGAGCCGTCGCTGCGCTTGCCGGCCATCGCGGGCCGCAGGGTGCCGAGACCGCGTTTCTCCAGATCATCGCCCGTCAGGACCGACAGAACGCCGGGCGCCGCCCGGGCGGCCGACGCGTCGATCGAAACGATGTCGGCATGGGCGTGCGGCGAGCGCAGCACGTAGGCGCGGGCCTGCCGCGGCGCGTTGACGTCGTCGGCGTAGCGTCCGCGGCCGCGCAGCAGGCGGAGATCTTCCTCTCGCGGGATCGGATTCCCGATGCGATAGCCGTCCATTTCAGCTCCCCCAAACAGATCGATGACGTTGTTTGCGGAGAGTTTATGGGGGCGGCGAACCCGAGTCTATTGAAGCGGGCCCGCGAACCGGCCGCCGGCGCCCCTTATCTGGATCCCCTCATGATCTGGTCGATTTCCGTCAGAAGGTCGTCGACCTTGCCGCCATCGTCTCCGGAGGCGGGAGACCCGTCCGCCGGTCCGGCGTTCGTCTCCGCGGTCGGCAGCTCGGGCGGATGCATTGCGTCGACCGCCCGGAATATCGCATCGTAGAGGAGTTCGGCCTGGATCGGTTTCGTTACGTAGTCGTTCATGCCCGCGTCGAGATAACGCTCGCGATCGCCTTTCATGGCGTTCGCCGTCAGCGCAACGATGGGAATTCCCGCTTTTTCCGAATTTTCGAGACCGCGTATCATGCGGGACGCGGTCGGGCCGTCCATCTCGGGCATCTGGGCGTCCATCAGGATGACGTCGTAGGTCTTTTCCTGCACCGCGTTCACCGCCTCGCGACCGTTCGCGACGAAATCGATCGTGCAGTCGAGCGAGCTGAGGATGGCCGCGACGACCTTCTGGTTCACGTGATTGTCTTCGGCCACCAGAATTTGGAGCGCGCTTCTCAGCTTCGGCTGACGGTTCGGCGCGCAGGGCCCGCTTTCCATGCCCAGGTCGGGATTTGTCGCATCGCCTTTGCCGAGGGGAATGACGAACCAGAAGGTGGAGCCCTTGCCGGGCTCGCTCTCGACGCCGATGTTGCCGCCCATCATGAGCGTCAGTTCGCGGGAAATCGTCAGACCGAGGCCGGTGCCGCAGTATTTACGGGTCGTCGACTGATCGCCCTGGACGAACGGCTTGAAAAGCTTAGAAATCTGATCTCTGGACAGGCCGATACCCGTATCGCTGACGGAGAATTTGACCCGGATCGGCTCTTCCGTACCCTCGGAATCTCGGTCCACCGAGACCTTGATCCCGCCGGTCTCGGTGAATTTGATGGCATTGCCGATCAGGTTGTAGACAATCTGCCGAATGCGGCTGATGTCTCCTCTCACCAGGTCGGTATCGAGCGCATTGTTTGCGACCTCGAAATCGAGGTTCTTGTTGCGTGCGTGGATCACCCAGAGCTTCGATGTGGAGGACAGCATGTCGCTTATCCTGAAATCGACCTCCTCGAGATCGACCTGACCCGCCTCAATCTTCGACAGATCGAGAATGTCGTTCAGGATGTCGAGAAGCGCGTCGCCCGATTCCTTGATCGTGACAACGGCCGAGCGCTGCTCGGACGTCAGGTCGGTCGTCAGAAGTGCGCTCGTCATGCCGAGGACGCCGTTCATCGGGGTTCTGATCTCGTGGCTCATCGAGGCGAGGAACGCGGATTTTGCCTCGGTTGCCTTTTGCAGGTTTTCGTTTGCCGACTCCTCCGCCGCCAGGAGACGTTCCAGTTCCTCTGACTTTGCGACGTAACCGGCCGTGGCCTTTTGAACCGCGCTGGCCGCCCGGCGGTTCGCCCGGGTGAGAGAGATGAATAGCGCCAGCAGCAATGCGTCGATCATGATGCCGAGTGACAGGATGATCGTCGGTTGTTTCGCTTCCGGCGCGACGATGCCTGGCGTCCGCCAGATGTCGACGCGCCAGGGCCGACCGTAAAAGGAGAGGTTGAACGACGAGTTGTCCGGTTCGCCTTCCCGGAAGCCGCTATCGGAAACACCGGATTCGTCGTACAGGGTTTGTTGTGCGTCCGAGATACGGACATGGACGCTGCGTCTTTCCTGGCGGAGCGTTCCCTCCATCAGCTTGCGGACGACGAACGGTGCGTAGACGAGGCCGACGAAGGACCCACGCCGTTCCTCAAGCGCCGCCTTCGGTCCGCCCCTGTAGATCGGCGCATAAAAAAGAAAGCCCGCCGTTCGCTGGGCGTCCTGCACGAGCACGATCGGTCCTGTGATCTGTGCCTTACCCGTGTCGCGGGCCTTCCGGGCCGCCGTATACCGGTTCATTTCATGGGCGATGTCGAGGCCGACCGCGGCCGCGTTCGTCGCCACGGGCTCGATGTAGGAGATCGGCCAGAACTCGTCTTCTTCGTGCGTCGGGTGAAGCGCGTAACGAGGCCGCGTCCGGCGCTGCGCCGCAAGGTAAGCTTCGAGATCTTCCGGCATCACGCGGTGGATCACGCCGATCCCGTTAATGCCTGGGTATTTCGCTTCGATGCTCAGGCTGTGAGCGTAGGTGCGCCATTTCTCGTGAGAAATGTTGCCGCCGTTCGCGTCGATTACGGCGACGCCGGACCAAAGCGCGTCCTCGTATTTCTGCATCCGCTCGCGGACCAGTTCGATGACGTGCCGCGCATCGCGGTCGAACTGACGTGCGATCTTGCCCTCGACCTGCCGGCGGCTGAAGTCCCAGGCAAACAGTGTCAGAAAAAGAGAGAGGGCGAGGACGCCCCAGTGTGCCCAGTGAAGCCTTGCCGGAGGACGGGAGGGTGTCGGTGCGTCACCAACATTCGTTCCAGAACTATTCGGTAGACCACTCATACGCCTGCCATCCGAAAGTTAGAATCCTAACGTTTCCGAATGACACCTTCCTATACGAAGGTTAACGCCGCATTAACCGGTCGTGTCGGGCAGGCGCTCAGGCTGCAAATCGCGGGAACAACGCTTCGGCGTTTCCACGGTCGATCGCCGCACGTTCGGCAGCGCTGAAGCCGTCCCAGGCGTCGAAACCGTTGGTTTCCGACTCGGCGACCGCTTCGGTTACGTACGGGTAGTCCGTGCCGAACAGGATGCGGCACTTGTCAGCGACGCCCGTCAGACCGGCGAGCGGCAGGTCCGCGCCGGACAGCGCCGTGTCGAACCAGAACCGCTTGATCAGCGCGAGCGCGCCTTCGGGATAGTTGTCCTGGAACGGCGTCTGCTTGTCGAAGATGGAAACCCTGTGGGCGAGGAACGGCAGTGTGCCGCCGGAATGCGACAGGATGAACTTGATGTTCGGATAGCGCGTCATGACGCCCTTGAAGATCAGGTTCACGGCGACCCGCGTCGTCTCGAACGGATAGTCGATCAGCATGCGCGGGATGTCCCAGCCCTGCGCCTCGGTGCCGGGCGGGTAGCACGGGTGGATGAACACCACAGTGCCGCGCCGGTCGAGTTCGGCATAGAGCGGCTCGAAGTCGGGGTGGCCGATATAGCGCTCGTCGACGCTGGTCAGCAGCGTGATGCCATCGAGCTTCAACTCGTCCTCGACGCGGGCCAGTTCCTCGATCGCGGCATCGACGTTCGGCAGGGGCAGGAACGCGAACCCGCCGAATTTGCCCGGATACTTGTCGGCCAGTTCGGCCAGATAGTCGTTGCACTGGCGGGCGAGGTCCTTGGTCTGGGCGATGTCGCCGAACCAGATGCCGGGCGAGGTGAAGGAGAAGATCGTTGTGTCGATCCGGTTGGTCTCCATGACGGCGAGGCTCTTTTCCGGCGTCCAGTCGGGAAACCCGCGATAGGCGGTGCCGGTGATGCCGACGCTGCGCTGGGCATCCTTGTAGAATTCCGGCAGGACGTGATGATGGACGTCGATGCGGCCCGATCCGGCCATGGTGCTCTCCCCCTCGTTGCTGTCGGTCCGGCGCCGCCTCGTCGGCGGGCGGCTGCCGCCCGGATGCCCGGATTCTGCATCATTCCTCCCGCCGGGCAAGACTGCGGACAAGACGGGGCGCGCCCTCCATGTAAAACTGCCGGAAACGCTTGAATCCGTCTGTCGAACCGACTATAAAACGCGCCCTTACAGCAGCGGTCCGGCCTGAAGGGCATGCCGGGGCCGCTTTGACGACGTCAGGCGCCTTTCCCGCGCTCGAATCAGCAGGAAAGTCGCCCAGAACCAAGGAGACGGAAATGCCCAAGCTCAAGACGAAGAGCAGTGCGCGGAAGCGATTCCGCCTGACTTCGAGCGGCAAAGTCAAAGCCAACTTCGCCAAAAAACGCCACAACCTCCGCAAGCGCACGCAGAAGATGAAGCGCAAGGCTCGCGGTACGCAGATTCTGGTCAAGGCCGACGAGCGTATCGTGAAGTCCTACATGCCTTACGATAGCTGAGGGAGGGCTGAGATATGGCACGAGTGAAACGCGGCGTTACCACGCACGCCCGCCACAAGAAGGTCCTCAAGAAGGCGAAGGGCTATCGTGGCCGGAATTCCAAGGTCTTCCGCGTCGCCGTCGAGAAGGTCGAAAAGGCCGGGCAGTACGCCTATCGCGACCGGCGCGCCAAGAAGCGCAATTTCCGGGCGCTGTGGATCCAGCGGATCAATGCCGGCGCACGCTTGCACGGCATGACCTATTCGCAGTTCATGAACGGGTTGCACAAGGCCGGCATCGAGCTCGACCGCAAGGTTCTCGCGGATCTCGCGGCGCGCGAGCCGGAAGCGTTCGGCACGGTCGTGGAACAGGCGAAGGCCGCCCTCGGCACCGCCGGCTGATCTCAGCCGGCCTTTCTTGATCAGGAAGTTCGGGGCGGCCGCCGAAAGGCGGGCGACGGATCATCTATGGAAGATCTCGACCTACTGAAGACCGACCTGCTGGGGCAGGTCGAGGCGGCCGATCTGGCGGCGCTCGAGGCGCTGCGCGTCTCGGCGCTCGGCAAGTCGGGTACCATCACCGAGATGATGAAGGGCATCGGCCAGCTTCCCGGCGACCAGCGCCGCGAGGCGGGCCAGATGCTCAACCAGGTCAAGAACGCCGTTTCCGCGGCGATCGATGCCCGCAAGTCGATGCTCGAAGCCGCGGCCCTGGAACGGAGCCTTGCCGACGACCGCATCGACGTGACGCTGCCGGTCCGGCCCGAGGCGCAGGGCCGTATCCATCCGATCAGCCAGACCATCGACGAGATGGTCGCGATCTTCTGCGAGATGGGCTTCACGGTCGCCGAAGGCCCCCACATCGAGTCCGACTTCAACAACTTCACCGCGCTCAACATTCCGCCGGAGCACCCGGCGCGGCAGGACCACGATACGTTCTACCTGCCGCCGAATGCGGAGGGCGACCGCAAGGTGCTCCGGACGCACACCTCGCCGGTGCAGATCCGCACGATGCTGGCCGAGAAGCCGCCGATCCGCATCGTCGTGCCGGGCCGCACCTTCCGCGCCGACCATGACGCGACCCATTCGCCGATGTTCCACCAGATCGAAGGGCTGGTGATCGACGAGGCAACCCATATGGGTCACCTCAAGGGCTGCCTGATCGAGTTCTGCCGCGCGTTCTTCGACGTCGACGACCTGCCGGTCCGCTTCCGGCCGTCCTATTTCCCGTTCACCGAGCCGTCGGCCGAGGTCGATATCGGCTGCTCGCGCGAAGGCGGCGGGCTGACGATCGGGGCCGGCGCAGACTGGCTCGAGATTCTCGGCTGCGGCATGGTCAATCCGCACGTGCTGGAAAACTGCGGCATCGATTCCACGAAATACCAGGGCTTCGCCTTCGGCATGGGGATCGAGCGCGCGGCGATGCTGAAATTCGGCATTCCCGACCTGCGCACCTTCTACGAGTCCGACATCCGCTGGCTGAAGCATTACGGCTTCGTGCCGCTCGACGTGCCGAACGTCGCGGCCGGTCTGGCGTGAGGGCGGCGCGATGAAGTTCACCCTCGCCTGGCTCAAGGAGCATCTGGAAACCGACCGCTCGCTCGACGAGATCGTCGAGAAGCTGTCGATGATCGGCCTCGAGGTCGAGGGCGTCGAAGACCGCGCGGCGGCGCTTGCGTCGTTCCGCGTGGCCTATGTCGTCTCCGCCGAAAGGCACCCCGACGCCGACCGTCTGCAGGTCTGCATGGTCGATTACGGGGACGGCGATCCGGTGCAGGTCGTCTGTGGCGCGCCCAATGCGCGCGCGGGCATGAAGGGCGTTTTCGCGGCTTCGGGGTCGTATATCCCGGGAACCGGAATAACCCTGAAGAAAAGCGAGATCCGCGGCCAGGAATCCAACGGCATGCTGCTGTCGGAGCGCGAAATGGGCCTGTCGGACGACCATGAAGGCATCGTCGAACTCCCCGCCGAGACCGAGATCGGCATCGCCGCCGTCGATGCCATGGGGCTCAACGATCCGGTGATCGAGATCGGCCTGACGCCCAACCGCCAGGACTGCGCCGGCATCCGCGGCATCGCCCGCGACCTCGCCGCCGCCGGCCTCGGCACGCTGAAGCCGCTCGACGCGCCCGAGACCGACGGCACGTTCGAGCCGCCCATCAAGTGGCGGCGCGATTTGCCGGCCGATGCGGGCGGTGCCTGCCCGATGGTCGTCGGGCGCTATTTCCGCGGCGTGAAGAACGGCCCCAGCCCGCAATGGCTGCAGGACCGCCTGCGCGCCGTCGGTCTGCGGCCGATCTCGGCGCTGGTCGATATCACCAACTACGTTACGTTCGATCTGGCGCGTCCGCTCCACGTGTTCGACGCCGACAAGGTCAAAGGCGACGTGACGATGCGGTTCGCGAAGCCGGGAGAGAAGGTCCTCGCGCTCGATGGCGACGAATACGAGCTTGCCGACGGCATGACCGTCATTGCCGATGAGGCCGGCGTCGAGGCGATCGGCGGCATCATGGGCGGCGAGGTTTCGGGCGTGACCGAAGAGACGTCGAACGTCTTCCTCGAGGTCGCGCTGTTCGATCCGGTGCGCACCGCGACCACCGGCCGCGCGCTCGGCATCATGTCGGACGCGCGCTACCGCTTCGAGCGCGGCGTGGATCCGGAAAGCGCCTGGTGGGGCGCGCATGTGGCGACGCGCATGATCCTCGACCTGTGCGGCGGCGAGGCGTCCGAGCTGACCGTGGCGGGAGACATGCCCGACTGGCGGCGCGAGGTAACGCTGCGCACGGCGCGCGTCGCCGCACTCGGCGGTCTCGACGTGCCGGGTGACGAACAGGTCCGCATTCTCGCCGATCTCGGCTTCGAGCCGGCGGACGAGGGCGAGACCATTCGCGCGAAGGTGCCGTCGTGGCGCCAGGACATCGACGGCGAGGCTGACCTCGTCGAGGAAGTGCTGCGCATAAGGGGCTACGACGACATTCCCGTCGTGCCTATGGTACGGCCGTCGACCGTGGCGCAGCCGGCCTGGTCTGCGAGCCAGCGTCGCGAATCTGCTGCCCGGCGCACGCTCGCTGCGCGCGGCATGACCGAGGCGGTCACGTTCTCCTTCATGAAGCAGCAGACGGCCGAGCTGTTCGGCTTCGGCGGTGAGACGCTCCGCGTCGACAATCCGATCTCGGCCGATCTCGACGCCATGCGTCCCTCGGTCCTGCCCAACCTGCTGGAAGCGGCGGGGCGCAACGCCGACCGCGGTTATGCCGACGTCGCCCTATTCGAGGTCGGGCCGGAATATGCCGACGATACCGACGAGGGCCAGAAGACCGTCGCCGCCGGCATCCGCGTCGGCCGCACCGGTCCGCGCCACTGGGCCGATGCGCCCCGCGCGCCCGATGCGTTCGACGCCAAGGCGGATGCGCTCGCGGTGCTGGAGGCCGCCGGTGCGCCGGTCGCCAACCTCCAGGTGACAACGGATGCGCCGGACTGGTTCCACCCCGGTCGCTCGGGCGTCCTTCGCCTCGGGCCGAACGCGCTCGCGGTGTTCGGCGATCTGCACCCGGCCATTCTGCGTGCGCTCGACATAGACGGGCCCGCGGTCGGATTCGTCGTCAACCTGCAAAACGTTCCCGCGCCGAAGGCGAAGAAGGGCAAGTCGGGCGGCAACGCCGCGCGGCCGCTGCTCGAACTGTCGCCGTTCCAGGCGGTCCATCGCGACTTCGCGTTCGTGGTCGATGCGGGCGTTGCGGCGGGCGATATCGTCCGCGCCGCCGGCGGGGCCGACCGCGACCTGATCGTCGATGTCGGCGTGTTCGACGTCTACGAGGGCGAGCATGTCGGCGAGGGCAAGAAATCGGTCGCCATCGCGGTGACGCTGCAGCCGACCGACGCGACGCTCACCGACGAGCAGATCGATGCCGTCGGAAAGAAGGTCGTCGCCGAGGTAGAGAAGCGGACGGGCGGCGCGCTGCGCGGCTGATTGCAACGGTATGCGCCGGCGCCCAAACCCTTTGACGCATAAGGGGATTTTCGTTTCCGTGAGAATGACGGTCAGTAATTAACATACTGATTCTGCAAGGTTTCTTGCATTTCGACAGGACAGGATTTAATTCTTTCAAAGGGGCGAGGCGCCCGTCCGGGGCAAATTTCGAGAAGCCGACCGGCTGGAAAGGCAGCGGTCCATGAAAGGCGATGCAGGGGTCATCAAGCACCTCAACACGATCCTCAAGAACGAACTGACGGCCATCAACCAGTATTTCCTCCATGCCCGGATGTTCAAGAACTGGGGGCTGGAGAAGCTGAACGAGGTCGAGTACGAGGAATCGATCGACGAGATGAAGCATGCGGACCAGCTCATCAACCGCATCCTGTTCCTCGAAGGCCTGCCCAACCTTCAGGATCTGGGCAAGCTGATGATCGGCGAGGACGTGAAGGAATGCCTCGAATGCGATCTGAAGCTCGAGATGGACGGCCACAAGGACCTGCTCGCCGCGATCGAGCATTGCGAGAGCGTGAAGGACTACGTCTAGCGCGAGCTGTTCGAGGACATTCTCGAAAGCGAGGAAGAGCACATCAACTGGCTGGAGACCCAGCTAGAGCTTATCGATCGGGTGGGTATCCAGAACTACCAGCAGTCCTATATGGAGCCGGGCGAAGAATAGCTCCAGGGGGAGGGAAGGGCGTCAGCCCTCGTTGGCGGGTGCCAGCGTCCGGTCCAGCACTTCCTAGACGTGTTCGAGACAGGTTTCGCAATTCAGTTCGACGCCGAGCGCCTCGTAGGCGGCATGAGCCTCGCGCACGCCGCTATGGGCGAGTTCCCGGAGTTCGGACTCCTTGATGGCGTTGCAGAGGCAGACATACATGGCGTGCGGTCGCCCGTTTCAATGTTGCGAATGACTTGCAACATCAACGTAGTCAAACCCGGCCGGCATTGCAAGAAGCATATCGATACAAAATACATATGACAGTCAGATTCATCGATAATGGCGACCCCTCGAATCGCTGCGGAGGCGCTGTTCGCCGCTTGCTCCTGCCGCCGCTCGGCCCTATGTTCCGCGCGCCATGACGGACCTCGCGCACATCCGCAATTTCGCGATCATCGCCCATATCGACCACGGCAAGTCCACGCTTGCCGATCGGCTGATTCAGACCTGCGGCGGCGTGACCGAGCGCGAACTCAAGGAGCAGATGCTCGATACGATGGATATCGAGCGCGAGCGCGGCATCACGATCAAGGCGCAGACGGTGCGTCTGAACTACAAGGCGCAGAACGGCGAGACCTATCAGCTCAACCTGATGGACACGCCTGGCCATGTCGATTTCACCTACGAGGTCTCGCGCTCGCTGGCTGCCTGCGAAGGCTCGCTGCTGATCGTCGATTCGAGCCAGGGCGTCGAGGCGCAGACGCTGGCGAACGCCTATCTCGCGATCGATTCCAACCATGAGATCATCCCCGTCCTCAACAAGATCGACCTTCCGGCGGCTGAACCGGAGCGCGTGCGCCAGGAGATCGAGGACGTCGTCGGGCTCGACGGGTCGGATGCGATTCCCGTTTCCGCGAAGACCGGCGTCGGCATCAACGAGGTTCTGGAAGCGCTGGTCCAGCGGCTGCCTGCCCCGACGGGCGACCGGGACGCGCCGCTCAAGGCGATGCTGGTCGACAGCTGGTACGATTCCTACCTCGGCGTGATCGTGCTCGTCCGCGTGCGGGACGGTGTCCTGAAGAAGGGCATGAAGATCCGCATGATGGGAACCGGCGCGATCCACCAGATCGACGTCGTCGGCGCCTTCACGCCGAAGCGCATCGACGTGCCCGAACTCGGGCCCGGCGAAGTGGGCTTCATCACCGCCTCGATCAAGGCGGTCGCGGACGCGCAGGTCGGCGATACGATCACCGAGGAGCGCCGCCAGGCGGCTGAACCGCTGCCGGGCTTCAAGCCGAGCGTGCCGGTCGTGTTCTGCGGCCTGTTTCCGGTCGACGCCGCCGACTACGAGGATCTCCGCGACAGCCTCGCCAAGCTCCGCCTCAACGACGGCAGTTTCCACTACGAGCCCGAGACGTCGGCGGCGCTCGGCTTCGGCTTCCGCTGCGGGTTTCTGGGGCTGCTGCATCTGGAGATCGTGCAGGAACGGCTCAACCGCGAGTTCGACCTCGATCTCATCACGACCGCGCCGTCGGTCATCTATCGCATCCACCAGACCGACGGAAAGCTGGTCGAGCTTCACAACCCGGCCGACATGCCCGACATCGTCAAGATCGATTTCATCGAGGAGCCGTGGATCCAGGCGACGATCCTGGTCCCCGACGAGCATCTCGGCGCGATACTGAAACTGTGCGAGGAACGCCGCGGCATCCAGCAGGAGCTCACCTATGCCGGCGGCCGCGCGATGCTGGTCTACAAGCTGCCGCTCAACGAGGTCGTGTTCGATTTCTACGACAGGCTCAAATCCGTGAGCCGAGGCTACGCGAGCTTCGACTACCAGGTGACGGGTTACGAGGAGGGCGATCTCGTCAAGCTGCAGATCCTCGTCAACGCCGAGCCGGTCGACGCGCTGTCGATGATCGTCCACCGGTCGCAGGCGGAGCACCGCGGCCGCGCGATCTGCACGCGCCTCAAGGACCTCATTCCGCGCCAGCTCTTCAAGATTCCGCTGCAGGCGGCGATCGGCGGCAAGATCATCGCCCGCGAGACGATCTCGGCGATGCGCAAGGACGTGACCGCCAAGTGTTACGGCGGCGACGTTTCCCGAAAGCGGAAACTTCTCGACAAGCAGAAGGAAGGCAAGAAGCGGATGCGGCAGTTCGGCTCGGTCGAAATCCCGCAGACGGCCTTCATCGAAGCGCTCCGGATCGGCGACGAATAGATACGCCTTTCCGGCTCAGTTTCGGCCGGCGCCGCACTTTCCTAAAGCCTGTTTCGAATTCCGCCGCGCGGACCCCGCGCCCGGCACAGCCATGACAGCAGCAGGCCTGGGATTCCCAACACCACCCACGCCGGCGCCGTCAGGATCGGCTGGATGATGCCCTCCCACAGCCACGACCATACGTACCGCTGAATGACGGCCTGGCTGATGTTGAGCGAGGCGGTGCCGAGCGCCTGGTCGATACGGAACCACAGCTCGCCCAGCGCGATCAGCCGGTAAGGTTCGCCTTCGAGCGCGTTGAGGGCTTCGTGGCCGATCAGAATCAGCGCCAGCCCCAGCAATATCCAGCCGATGATGCGTCCGGTTTTCATGGCTACCCCGTTTCGGCGCCACCGTATCACAGGGAAAAGGCGCTCGAAACCGGAAGCCGGAAAAGGCGCCGTTTCGGTTGCAACGGAATCGCCCTTTGGGCATTATCCGCCGCCGCGGAGGGATGGCCGAGTGGCTGAAGGCGCACGCTTGGAAAGCGTGTATGCGGTAACACCGTATCGAGGGTTCGAATCCCTCTCCCTCCGCCAACGTTATCATACTTCGCGAGATTGAGCGCCGCGGCCAGCTGGCCGTGGAGCTCGATTTCGAACGCGCCGCGTTTTCCTGACGGGTAGGCGACAATCCTGTCGACGAGCCCTCGGAGGGCGTTTGCGGCATCGTCACGGAGAAAGTCCTCCGCCTGCAGTGCCGTCGCGAGGTCGGCAACCTTCCGCTTGTATACCTCGACGGCTTTAGGGTGGAGGTCGATGGTTACTGGCTGTGGCTGCGATACAGGCTGCAAGGCGGCAAGTCTCTCCTCGAGCTCCCTGAGCTTGGCTCCGACGGCTCCGATGTCGCCAACCGTGCCTTCCGCAATCGCATCGACCAGTCGGTCTATCTGGCGCTGCAGATCCTGCCGGTCCCTCTCGATCGATCGGACCCGCCGTTCCGCTCGGGCGACGTCCTTCATGTGCTGACGGACCTGTTCACCCGGCACGGCGCACCGGATCACATCCGGTCCGACAACGGGGCGGAGTTCACGGCGAAAGCCGTTCGGGACTGGTTGCCGAGGGTTGGCGTAAAGACCCTCTACATCGAGCCCGGATCGCCCTGGGAGAACGGATACAACGAGAGCTTCAACGGCAAGCTCAGGGACGAGCTGCTCAACGGGGAAATCTTCTACACGCTACAGGAGGCAAAGGTGCTGATCGAACAATGGCGGCGACACTACAACACCGTCAGGCCGCACAGTGCGCTCGGCTACAGGCCACCGGCGCCACAGACCATCGTGGCGGC
>JAYPTI010000004.1:21642-50054 GCA_038133505.1 Alphaproteobacteria bacterium | reverse complement strand
TCAATACCGTCTACTCGTCGCTCAACGGACTCGCCGGCGGCAACGGCATCGGCACCTCCGAGCCGCTGAAGCCCGCCGTACCGGTTCGGCGCTCGATCACGCCGGACTACCTGATCTGCCTTGAAGACGGAAAAAAGCTCAAGATGCTCAAACGGCACCTGCGCGCCGTGTACGGCCTGAGCCCGGAAGAATACCGCGCGAAGTGGGGCCTGCCCGCGGACTACCCGATGGTCGCTCCGAATTACGCGAAACAGCGCTCGGCTTTCGCGAAACAGATCGGTCTCGGCCGCAAGAAAGGCTGAATTTAACGGACGGATGGCAAAAAAAGCCCGGCGCATGCGCCGGGCTTTTTCGTTTCGTGCCGAACGGCTGTCAGTGATAGTCGTACTTGCCGTTCTTCCATTCGTAGAAGACGTAGCCGGGCGCCGAGACGTCGCCCTTGTTGTCGAAGCCGACCGAGCCCAGCACCGTTTCTAACTTGTTCGCCCGAAGCGCCTTGATCACGTCGGGCGTCTTCGTGTTACCGGCCTTGGCGACGGCCTGCGCCCAAGCCTGGATCGCGCCGTAAGTATAGAGTGTATAGCCCTCCGGGGTGTAGCCGGTCGCCTTGAACGCCGCGACGAGCTTCGCATTCTTCGGATCCTTGGCCGGATCCGGGCTGAACGTCATCAGCGTCCCCTCGCCCGCCGGACCGGTAATCGACCAGTATTCGTCGGTCACGAGCGCATCGCCCGACACCAGCACGGTGCTCATGCCCTGCTGGCGCATCTGGCGAACGATCAGGCCCGCTTCGGTGTGATAGCCGCCGACGTAGAGAACGTCGATCGCGTTCTGCTTCAGTTTGGAGACCAGCGCCGAGTAGTCCTTTTCCCCGGCGGTGTAGGCCTCGTAAAGCTTCTCGGTGACGCCCAACGAGTTGAGCGTCTTCCGGGTCTCGTCGGCGAGGCCCTTGCCGTACGCGGTCTTGTCGTGAATGACCGCGATGTTCTTGCCGCCGAAATTCTCCTTCAGGAACGTGCCGGCGACGAGGCCTTGCTGGTCGTCGCGACCGCAGACGCGGAACACGTTGGGCAGGTTGCGCTCGGTGAGCTTCGGATTGGTCGACGCGGGCGAAATCTGCAGCACGCCCTCTTCGGCGTAGACATCGGACGCGGGAATGGACGAGCCGGAGCAGAAATGACCGGCCATGAACACGACGCCTTTAGCCGCCATAGAGTTGGCGACCGCGACCGCCTGTTTCGGGTCGCACGCGTCGTCACCGATCTCGAGGATGAGTTTCTGGCCGAGGACGCCGCCGGCGGCGTTGATATCCTTCACGGCCATTTCCGCACAGCGCCGCATCTGTTCGCCGAACGACGCGTATTGGCCCGTCATCGGACCCGCCGTCGCAATCCGGATATCGGCATGCGCCGAAGCCGCCATCGCCAGCACGCCGGTTCCCGCAACGAGAGCCATTGCTAGTTTTTTCATATCGAAACTCCTGTCGTATCGCTGTTCGTGAAAAGGGGTTTGACTCGGTTCCGACGCCCGCCGAAGGCCGCATCCGGCGCCGGGGTTCGGTCAACTGCCATGGGGCGACTCTAACGATCCCGCGAGGCATGGCAACGGCCTTCTAGTCGCCAACGCGCGTTCTCCATCCGAAAGGTCCGGCCCGGTCGTATAGCCACGGATACTGGCTGACCATTCGGCGCGCCAGCGTCAGCCGGTATGACAGCAACGATATCGCGAGAATGACGGCCGTATCGAGCGCGTAACCGGCGATGGAGAGCAGTTCTCCCTGAAACAAGGCCCAGGTCAGGAACCGGTCCGCGCCGCCCAGCAGCAGGCCGTAGAAGACGACCTGCCATACCGGCCGCCAGGCTGTCGCAAGCGCCTGGCCCGTCATGAAGGCCGCGAAGCCGAGTAGACAGACGGTGACCCCGAGGAAAATCCAGATCGACGTTACCGGCATTCCGCTCACGGTCATGAGCTCCCCTCGAGGTAGGCACTCCGGACCTCGGGATTTTCGAGCAGTTCCTTCCCGGTCCCGGTAAGCGATACCACGCCGTTAACAAGGACGTAGCCGCGATGCGCGAGCTGCAGCGCACTGTAGGCGTTCTGCTCGACGAGGAAGACCGTCATGCCCTGCTCTTCGTTGATCTCTCGTATGACATCGAAGATCTGCCGGACGACGAGCGGCGCGAGACCGAGCGACGGTTCGTCCAGCAGAAGAAGCACCGGTTCGGCCATCAGCGCGCGCGCGATCGCAAGCATTTGCTGTTCGCCGCCAGACAGCGTTCCGCCGCGCTGAGCCGCGCGCTCGCGGAGTATGGGAAAAAGGCCGAATACGCGCTCGAGGTTCGCGTCGAACCGTTCCGGCGGCGCCATGACCGATCCGAGCTGGAGGTTCTCCAGCACCGTCATTCGCGGGAATATCCGGCGGCCCTCCGGCGCGTGCGCGATGCCGGACCTGATGATCTCGTGCGTCGGCAACGCCGTGATGTCCCTGTCGCGAAACACGACCCGGCCCGAGCGCGCCTGCGGATCGCCGCATACGGTCATCAGCAGCGTGGACTTCCCGGCCCCGTTCGCTCCGATCAGCGTCACGATCTCGCCTTCGTCGACCTCGATATCCACGCCGTACAAGGCCTGGATATGGCCGTAGAAAGCCTCGACGCCCTGAACGGAGAGCATCACGGTGCCGCTCCTTCCGGGGCGTCTTCCATCTCGCCGAGATAGGCGCGAATGACGGCGGGATCCCGGCGGACCGCCTCCGGCGTCCCGTCGGAGATCTTGCGGCCGTAGTCCAGCACGATCACGTGGTCTGAAATTTCCATCACCACCCGCATGTCGTGCTCGATCAGCAGCATGCCGGTACCGTACTCGGCCTTGATAAGCGTCAGGAGACCGTTCAGTTCCGCCGTCTCGCGCGGGTTCAGCCCGGCGGCGGGTTCATCGAGACACAGGAGGGCCGGCCGCATGCACATCGCGCGCGCGATCTCGAGCCGCCGCTGCGCACCGTACGGCAGGCTGCCCGCGTCCTCGTCGGCGCGGTCGGTCAGGCTCACCTTGTCCAGCCAGTAGGCGGCCAAATCGACGGCCTCCTTTTCGGCCCGCCGGTACCCGCCGATACCGAACAGCGCCAGCGCCGAGTAGCCCGATGCCCGCATGAGCCGCGTATGCTGCGCCACGATCAGGTTTTCCAACACCGACATCTGCGGAAATATCCGGATGTTCTGGAAGGTGCGCGCAACCCCCGCCTCGGAGGCGATGCGATAGTCGTCAAGCTGCTCCAGCAGCCAGGACCGCTTGCCTTGCCGCAGCGTCAACCGGCCGATAGTCGGTTTGTAGAAGCCCGTAAGACAGTTGAAGACCGTCGTCTTGCCGGCGCCGTTGGGGCCGATGATCGCGGTAATCTCTCCGGCGTCGGCGTCGAACGACAAATCGTCGATCGCCGTGAGCCCGCCGAAGCGCATCGTCAGGTGTTCGACCGACAGAAGCGGCGATCCGCCCGTCATCCGCCGCCCCTTCCTGCCGGATGCAGCCGGATGGTCGGATCGCGGTGCGACAGCAATCCGCGCGGGCGCCACGCCATGATGAGCACCATTCCCGCGCCGAACGCCAGCATCCGGTATTCTTGAAGATCCCGGATATATTCGGGCAGCCCGATCAGCACCACGGCAGCGAGCACGACGCCGGTCTGGCTTCCCATGCCGCCGAGCACGACGACGGCGAGGATGATCGCGGATTCCAGGAAGGTGAAACTCTCCGGGCTGATGAAGCCCTGCCGCGTCGCGAAGAAAGCGCCGGCGAAGCCACCGAACATGGCGCCGATCGCGAAGGCGGACAGCTTGGTATTGCGGGGGTTTATGCCGAGCGACCGGCAGGCGATCTCGTCCTCGCGCAGCGCCTCCCACGCGCGGCCGACCGGCAGCGTCCGGATGCGGCGCGTGAAGAAGTTGGTGATCAGAGCCAGCACGAGGATCAGGTAGTAGAGAAAGATCACGCGGTGGAGCGACGAATAGTCGAGGCCGAAGAACGTGTGAAACGTCTCCCCACCTTCCGGCGGATACCGCTTGAATTCGAGGCCGAAGAAACTCGGGCGCGGAATGCCCGAAATGCCGTCCGGCCCCTTCGTGAACGAGACCCAGTTCAACAGGATTACCCGGATCATCTCGCCGAAACCGAGCGTCACGATGGCGAGGTAGTCTCCCCGGAGCCTGAGGACCGGAAAGCCGAGAACGATCCCGAAGAAGGCCGCGAACATGCCGGCGAGCGGCAGGCAGATCCAGAAGCTGAAATCGAAGTACGCGGCGAGGAGCGCGTAGGAATAGGCACCGACGGCATAGAACGCGACGTAGCCGAGATCGAGAAGCCCGGCGAGGCCGACCACGATATTCAGGCCCCAGCCCAGCATGATGTAGGTCAGCACGAGGATCGCGACGTCGAGAAAACGGCGTTCCGCGAACGGCGTCAGCGGCAGGACGAAGGCGATCGCGATGACCGCAGCTGCGATCCACGGAAGCGCGCGCCGGAACATATCCCCGACGCCGGCGCCTGCTGCCCTCGCCCCGGTGTCCGTCCGGCTCCGCATAAAGGCGACGAAGGCTGCCCGCGCGAGGACGACGAGACCGCCGACGGTTGCCACAGCGCGAAGGAAATCCGTCGGGATCGGGGCGAATACGCCGACCGCAGCCACTGCGACACCGCCGACGGCGGGCACGAGAAAGCGTCCGCCCCGGATCAGGATAAGTGCAAGCCTGCCGAGGAAAATCAGCGCGACGGCGATCGCGGTTTCCTCGAAACGCGTATCCAGAAACTGATCGCCGCCCCGGTTCACGATACGGAACCCTACGAACGGGATCAGAAGCGCCGCCGACACCACTGCCGTGACCGCCGCTTCCTTCAGCATGCCGAGCGGATCGATCGGTGCGATGGCGCGAACGGCGGAAGCCATGTCAGACCTTCTCGACCTCCGGCTGCCCCAGCAGGCCTGTCGGGCGGAAGATAAGGACGAGCACCAGAATGGCGAATGCCGCGACGTCCTTGTATTCGATCGAGAAGTAGCCGGACCAGAAGGCTTCGATCAGGCCGATCAGCAGGCCCCCGAGCATCGCGCCGGGTATGGAGCCGATCCCGCCAAGGACCGCAGCCGTAAAGGCCTTGATGCCGGCCAGGAAGCCGATGAAGAAGTCGATCACGCCGTAATAGAGGACGACGAGGAACCCCGCGACGGCGGCCAGGGCCGCCCCCATGACGAAGGCGAGCGAGATGGTGCGATCTACGTTGATCCCGATCAGTGCCGCCATCGTCCGGTCCTGTTCGCAGGCCCGCTGCGCGCGACCGAGCGTGGTCCGGGAAATCAGCAGCGAGAATCCGGTCATCAGGACGATTGTCGTCGCAATGATTCCCATCTGCATGTAGTTGAGAACCACCGTAAAGCCGTCGTCCCGCTCCATCAGCTCCACGCCGCCCCGGATCAGCGGTTGCAGCGTCTTGTTGCGCGCGCCCTGCGTGAGCTGGATGTAGTTCTGAAGCGCGATGGACATGCCGATCGCCGAAATCAGCGCGGCAAGCCGCGGCGACGCCCTCAACGGCCGGTAGGCGATCCGCTCCAGCGTCCAGCCGTAGAGCGCCGTCAGGATCATCGAGACGACCAGAACCACGATCAGGGCGAGCACGACCGATCCGCCGCCGCCGGGCACCGCAAGCAGCAGAATGCTGATCAGCGCCCCGAACGCGCCGATCATGTAGATCTCGCCATGGGCGAAATTGATCATGCCGATGATGCCGTAGACCATCGTGTAGCCGATGGCGATCAGCCCGTAGATCGCACCGAGGGTCAGGCCGTTTATCAGCTGCTGGAGAAAATATTCCATCGGCGGCGGGCGGTTATCTTTGTTTATCTTTTTTGGAAAGAACGTAATTTATTTTATTGATTACATTACGTTTTAACATTTCCTGACCGGCGGATGGCGGCCCCATGATGGAAACTTCGGTAAGCGTCTCCGGATCGACCGCCGTTACCTTGACGACGTTCCCGATCTGCTGGAATTCGATCAGAACCTCCCTGCCTCCGCGCCTGTCGGTCATGTCTCCGGCCCGCCACGCCAATGATTTCCGGCAGCGCCCCGGTCGCCCCCCGGACATTCAAACATACCGAGAGTTTCCCGACCGGACGCCCAACAAGGGATCATAGGTGCGTTTAACGAATCTTTAACCTGAAATACCGCATCATTAACGTTTACTGCCCGGAGATGCCGGTCGGAATGTTATTCACGTCTTCCGATACGATGAGCTTGCAGAAAGCGCTCCCGACGCTGTTCGTGAGAACCTCCATTTGCCTGCTGTTGGCAGCGGCGCTGTAGACCCTTGTCGCCGACGAGTTCGGCGGCGGTCACGCGGCGCTGCTCGTCGCGGCATCGATGTTCTGCGTCCTGTGCATCTTCGGCGCGGCCCTCGCCGCCACGTTCCGCAGCGACGCGGTCACCGGCGAGGCAGGCGCGGTCGATACGGTTGCGCCCCGCGATCAGGGCCCGGTTAACGAGAAGACCGTCCTTGGCCAGATCTCCGACGTTTTCGTTCTCTGGAGCCCGGAAGACCGGCTGCTCCTGCACAACGGACACGCCGGGCTGCATCATCTGCCCGAGATCCGCGAAGGCATGACGTTTGCCGAGCACGTCGCGCTCGTGTTTCCGTTCATTCACGAGCAGACGACCGGCGGCAATCTCGACGACTGGCTCGCCAAGCGTCTCGCCTGGCACTCGGCGGCGGACGGTACCCACGAGATGCGGATGAAGAACGACCGCTGGGTGCTGCTGACGGAGCGCCGCGCCGCAAACGGCAGCACCGTGACGACCTACACGGACATCACCGCTCGCAAACGCGTAGAGCACGAACTGGTGACAAGCGAACGCCGGCTGGCTCACGCGCAGAAACTGGCGGAAGTCGGCGTCTGGGAGTGGAACACCGAGACGGGCCGCATGTACTGGTCGGATATCATGTTCGACATCCACGGCCTGTCGCCGGAGACCGAGCCGCTGTCGATCGACCAGTATTTCCTGATGGTCCACCCCGCGTCTCGCGATATCGTCCAGTCCACATACAAAAGGCTGCTTTCGACCGGCGGAAAATACGACCAGGAATACCGGATCATTCGGCCGGACAACGAGGTGCGCGCGGTCCGCGCCGAGGTCGAGGCGATCGCCGAGCCCTCGGGACGGATCATGCGCGTGATCGGCGCCGTTCACGACGTGACCGAAATGCGCCGCGGCGAATGGAATCTCCGCCACGCCAAGGAGTCGGCCGACGAGGCGAACCGCGCAAAATCCGAATTCCTGGCGAATGTCAGCCACGAGCTGCGGACGCCGCTGAACGCGATCATCGGCTTCTCGGAAGTCATGCTGCAGGAGGTGTTCGGCCCGCTCGGAAGCGACCGCTATCGCGACTATGCCGGCGATATCCGCCAAAGCGGCGGACATCTGCTGGGCGTGATCAACGATCTTCTCGACTACTCCAAGCTGGAAGCCGGCCACCTCGAACTGCATCTCGAACGGGTCGACCTGAGCGCATGTATCGAGAAATGCCTCCGCATCATGCGGGAACGGGCGGAGGCCGAAAACGTGACCCTGGTCTCGGAAAAGAACGCGCCGAGCGTCGCGATCGAGGCCGACGAACGGAAGCTTATGCAGATCCTCTTCAATCTGGTCGGCAACGCGATCAAGTTCACGCCCAGCGGCGGTCTCGTGACGGTCAAGGTGGAAAACTTCCCCGACGCGGTGGAGGTATCGGTCACCGATACCGGCATCGGCATGACCAAGAGCGAAATCGACGTGGCGCTGTCGCCGTTCGGCCAGGTGGACAGCGCCATGAATCGACGCCATGCCGGAACGGGTCTCGGCCTGCCCCTCTCGAAGGCGCTGGCGGAGCAGGACGGCGGCACGCTGGCCATCAACAGCAAACCCGGAATCGGCACGACCGTGACGCTCAGGCTGGACAGGAAGTTGGGCGCGAACGACGACGGGGCCGGCAAGAAGGAGCCTTCGCTTCGCCTTGTCATGGGCGGTCAATAGCGATAGAAGCGTCGTCGCTTCGCCGGGAGACTCAAAGCCGCGTCATGACAGCGCCCGCTATCCCAGAGGGCGCCTTTACCGTGCGCCGCAATATCCGATTTGCCGACTCCGACCCCGCCGGGATCGTGTTCTATGCGGAGTTCTTCCGCATGTTCAACGACCTGTTCGAGGACTGGCTGATCGAGCGGCTCGGAATCGATTTCGCCCGCCAGTTTCAGGAAGAACAGCGGATGTTCCCCCTGGTCCATGTCGAGGTCGATTTCAAGGAAGCCCGCCGAATGGGCCAGACCATGGACCTGTCGCTGATCCTCACGCGTCTCGGCCGCTCGTCGATATCCTATGATGTGATCGCCCATGACGGCGACCTGGAAATCCTTCGCGGGAGCTTCGTCACCGTCGTCGCATCGAAGGAGACGATGAGCACGATCGAAATCCCGCCTGACATCCGCGCGGCGATGGAAGAGTACCAGCGGGCATGCGAGGCCTGATCTAGGCCAATTTCAGGAAGCGCCCCGACTCGAATCCCGGCTGAAATCCGCGCAGATCTTGTCGATCTCGAGCGCCGAGAAAAGCTCGCCGGAGACAGCGCACCGGCAGCCGAGCGAGTTGGTCTCGCTGCACCGTTCAGGCCGGTAGTGCTCGCATTCCGTACAGGGTCCGAACTCGGCAACGCCGACGGATCGCTGAACCGCTCCGACCAGCCGTTCCATCCCGTCGACGAGTTGGAGGCGGTCTTCGGGAGAGCACGTCGTCAAGGCGTCGTGAATGGCGCCGAGCGGGTCTTTGCCGAGCAACGCGCTGCCAGCATCGGTGATGGAAATCCGCACCGCGCGGCCGTCGCCGGCGACGCGTCCGCGCCGAACCAGCCCCTTCGCCTCGAGCGCCTTTATCGTCTGCGAGACGGTTCCCTTGGTGGTCCCCATGAATTCGGACAGTGCGCCGGGCGAACAAGTCCTGTGATTTGCGCGGGCAACGAAGCGCAGCGCTTCCCACTGGGCCGGATTCAGACCGCCCGAAAACTGAAGCGTGTGCGCGATCCGGCTCAGCCGATCGACCAGCTCGACGATCCGTTCCCTCTCAGGCATTTGATTTTTCAGCCCAAATTCTTGTCATGCACCCCGCCCATGCCGCATTCGGCATCTTATATCGGCGTCTTGCGCCAAAAACCGGATGATCCCGATCCGACGCAATTTCGTATTTCTTGAAACTGTAACATAGCGGGCGCATCCTCAAAGACAATATCGAGTCGATAATTTCCGTGCGAAAAGCGGATCAAGCCCAATATTATCGACTCGATACATATACGGATTACCCCGCGTCCCGCCGTGTAACGAAACGACGGGGTCCCGAAGGAAAGGAAGGCGAAATGGCCGCTTCAAACGGAAATTTCCCCGATAAGAACGACCGGCGCTACATCGCCCAGGCGATGGACGCCCCGCTTCTGGAGCGGGAATACGAGGCCGACCTCGCGCGCCGCTGGCGCGACGACCAGGACGCGGCCGCGCTCCATGAGATCATCGAGGCGCATATCCGGCTCGTGGTCAGGATCGCCTCCAAGTTCAAGGGCTACGGTCTGCCGGTCGGCGACCTGATCCAGGAGGGCAACACGGGTCTTCTTGAAGCAGCGAACCGCTTCGACCCCGACCGCAACGTCCGCTTTTCGACCTATGCGACGTGGTGGATTCTCGCGGCAATGCAGGAATACATCGTGCGCAATTCGTCGATCGTCCGGATCGGCACGACGCCGGCGCAGAAGAGCCTTTTCTTCAACCTGCGCAAGCTGCGGGCGCGTCTGACCGACAATTCGGCGACGCACATGACGGAAGACCAGCGCCAGATGATTGCCGACGGGCTCGGCGTGCCGCTTGCCGCGGTGGAACGCATGGAAGCGCACCTGTCGCGGCCGGACCAGTCGCTTAACGCGACGATCGGCGACAGCGAGGCGGACGAATTCATGGATCTCCTGGCCGACGATTCCCCGTCTCCGGAAGCGGTCGTCGGGGACCTGATCGACAGCGAAACCCGCTCGGCATGGATCAAGGAAGCGATGGAGCACCTGACGCCGCGCGAGCGCGACGTGATCCAGCAACGCTTTCTCACGGACGACAAGATCACCCTTGCCGAGATCGGCGAGACGTTCGGCGTCACCAAGGAGCGGATACGCCAGATCGAAGGCAAGGCGCTGTCGAAACTTCGCGACGTGCTGCGGAACCGCGACGGCGTCGAAGCGCTGGTGAACTGAAATCCCGCCGGCTCCAAGCCGGTTCAGCACCCGAAACGAAAACGGCGCCTTCGAGGGCGCCGTTTTTGTTCGGGGTAGCAAAGAGTTTTCCGGTTCAGGCGGCGCCGCCGGCGGCACGCGCAGGGCGGCTGCCGTACATCAGGTCGTCGGTCCAGAACCGTTCGAGCTGACGGAGCGAATTGTTGACCTCGGGAAGCTCTTCGGAAATCGAGCTGTCGTCGAGCTGCGCGATATGGCGTTCGTGGAGCGCCGCGATCAGGTCGCAAACCTCCAGGCCCTTCTGCGAAACCCGGACCCTGACCGATCGGCGGTCGTGGTTCGAACGTTCCTGCTCGAGATAGCCGTTTTCGACCATCTTCTTGACGTTGTAGGAAACGTTGGAGCCGAGATAGTAACCGCGGTTGGTCAGTTCGCCGACGGTCAGCTCCTCCCGGCCGATATTCGCGAGAATAAGAGCCTGGATGTTGTTGATGTCGACGACGCCGCAGCGGTCCAGTTCGACTTTGACGACTTCGAGGAACTGGCGATGCAGCCGCTCGATGAGACGGATCGTCTCTAAATATACCTCTTTCACCAGTTCATTCCCCCGAACAGGCGTGAATATGACACAGGTTCGAGGATAAAATGAACGATAAGCCTTAATTTTGGCTTAATAGCGAAACATCTTCGCACAGCCGGATTTCTTGACAGGCCCTGCACGCCCACGTAATCCGGCGACAGCACGATCTCTGAACCGCGCAACAAACACCAAACGGGGGACGACATGGAAACCGACAGCAAAAATCCGGAAACGATCGCCGTTCACGCCGGCTGGCGTCGGGACGAGGCCACGACCGCCGTCGCGGTGCCGATCTACCAGACGACCTCCTACCAGTTCAACGACACCGAGCATGCCGCGAACCTGTTCGGCCTGGCCGAGATGGGAAACATCTACACGCGGATCATGAACCCGACGCAGGACGTGCTGGAACAGCGGATCACGGCGCTCGAAGGGGGCGCTGCGGCGCTCGCACTTTCGTCGGGCCAGGCGGCGTCCGCCTTCGCGGTCCAGAACATTACGCATGCGGGCGACAATTTTGTCGCTTCGACCGACCTCTACGGCGGTACCTGGAACCTGTTCGCGAACACGCTCAAAGACATGGGGATCGAGTGCAGGTTCGTCGATCCCTCCGATCCGGAGGCGTTTGCCCGGGCGACCGACGACCGCACCCGCTGCTACTACGCCGAAACGCTGCCCAATCCGAAGCTCGAAGTCTTCCCGATCAAGGAAGTGGCCGAAATCGGCCGTAACCTCGGCGTGCCGCTGATCATGGACAACACTGCGGCGCCGGTTCTGTGCCGCCCGCTGGAGCACGGCGCCGCCGTCGTCATGCATTCGACGACCAAATATATCGGCGGCCACGGCACCTCCATCGGCGGCATCATCGTCGACGGCGGCAATTTCGATTGGGAGGCGCACAAGGACCGCTTCCCCATGCTGAACCAGCCCGACCCGAGCTATCACGGCGCGGTCTGGACCGAGGCGGTCAAGCCGCTCGGCCCCGTCGCCTACATCATCAAGGCCCGCGTCACGCTGCTCCGCGATCTCGGTGCGGCGATGAGCCCGTTCAACGCCTTCATGTTCATTCAGGGGCTGGAGACGCTGCCGCTTCGTATGCGCGCCCATTGCGAGAATGCCGCCGCGTCATGACGGGCGGCTATGGCGGGCTCATCGGGTTCGAATTCAAGGACGGCGGCAAGGCCGCCGGCCAGGCGTTCATCAATTCGCTGAAGATGTTCTACCACGTCGCCAATATCGGCGACGCGCGGAGCCTGGCGATCCATCCCGCGACGACGACGCACTCGCAGCTGTCGCCCGAGGAACAGGCCCAGACCGGCGTGAACGACGCCTACGTGCGACTCAGCATCGGTATCGAGCATATCGACGACATCATCGCCGATCTCGACCAGGCGCTGGCCGCGGTCTGAGGCGACGCGTATGGCCGGCAGGGATTTCGGACTGGGGCGGTTCCCCGTCACGCGGATGCGCCGCAACCGACGAGACGACTGGAACCGGCGTCTCGTCGCCGAGAACACGCTGACGCCGGCCGATTTCATTTGGCCGGTGTTCGTGCACGACAGCGACGAGGCGCACGCCGATATCGCCTCCCTGCCCGGCATCCAGCGCCATTCGATCGCTGCGCTGGTCGACGAGGCCGGAAAGGCGGTCGACCTCGGCATTCCGCTGATTGCGATCTTCCCCGCCATCGATCCCGCATTGAAGGACGAGGACGGCAGCGAGGCGATCAATCCGGAAAACCTCGTTTGCCGGGCGGTGGAAGCGGTCAAGGCCGCGCATCCGGATCTCGGCGTCATGTGCGACGTCGCGCTCGATCCGTTCACCAACCACGGCCATGACGGGCTGCTGCGCGACGGTTACATCGTCAACGACGAGACGCTCGACGTGCTCACGCGTCAGGCCGTTGTCCAGGCGCGGGCCGGATGCGACGTCATCGCGCCGTCGGATATGATGGACGGGCGCGTGGGCGCAATCCGCACGGCGCTCGACGAGGCAGCGCTCGGAGACGTCCGCATCCTCGCCTACAGCGCGAAATACGCGTCTGCCCTCTACGGCCCGTTCCGCGATGCCGTCGGCTCGGCGCCCAATCTCGGCGGCGGCGACAAGAAGACCTATCAGATGGATCCCGCCAATTCGGACGAGGCGCTGCGCGAAGTGGCGCTCGACATCGCCGAAGGGGCCGACATGGTGATGGTCAAGCCCGGCCTCTTCTATCTGGATATCGTCCGGCGCGTGAAAGACGAGTTCGGCATGCCGACCTACGCCTATCAGGTCTCCGGCGAGTACGCGATGATGAAGGGCGCGGCGCTGAACGGCTGGCTCGACTGGGACCGCGTGATCGTCGAAAGCCTGCTGGCCTTCAAGCGCGCCGGCGCAGACGGAATACTCACCTACGCCGCCGTCGAGGTCGCCCGCCGGCTGAGGGACGGCTGAACCAGCCCCGGCCTACCCGATTTCATTGATTTCAGTGCGCGTGCGGATTGGTACCCCGCGCGATCGCAAGATGGTGTGCCTGATGGTGCATGCCAATCGTCGCAATTCCGAAAAACCCCAGGCTTCGGATCATCGTCGCATTCGGCCCGGTCACCGAGAGCGCAGCACCGCTATCGATTTGCTCGCCGCGCATTGTCATCCCCTCATAACCCGACATGGTGGCCGCGTGCGCCAGAACCATGCGGCGGATAGACCCTTTCACGTCGGCATCACCGGACGAGACCTCGAATCTCGCTCCGCCTTGTATTTTCGCGACGCGGACCGATGCCCGCATCGTTACGTTATTCATGTCGACCAGATGCCGGCGAAGTGCCGCGATATCGACGCGCGACCAGTCCGTTTCCGGGTCGCCGCGCAGCAATTCGACGATCTCCGCAATCGCGGCGAACGCGGACTGGCCTGGCTCGACGGGGGCTGCCGATCCGCGCATTGCTTCCGACGAACCCTGCATGCTGCCATGCTGCGCTCCGTGTCCGTGGCCTCCATCACGCATATCCGACATGCCGTGCTGATAAGATGGATGAGGCGCGGGTGCCTTGGATGACTGCGCCAGCGCCAAATCCGTTGCACAGAACAACACGGCTCCTGAAAGAACGCCAAGAAACGACAGCTTCAACTTCGGCCTCACCTTTAAATCATGATCGACGACCGGAAATTCTCTAAAACGCGCCGTCGCGCTCGGCAAGGATTCGGTCGTATTCCTCGAGCCGCGCCGCGACCTTGCCGAAGACCGTCTCCGGCGGATAGTTGCCGTTTTGATCCGGCTCGCCCGCGGGGATTCCCATGAACAGTTCGACCGCGTCCTCGATGCTGGCGATGCCGTAGATGGAGAACGAGCCGTCGGTCACTGCCGCCGCGACTTCCTCCGACATGATGAGGTTGTCTTCGTTGGCGAGCGGTACCGCCGCCCCCTGCGTCCCCTCGAGGGGACCGGCCTCCTTGCAAGTCCGGAAAAAGCCTTCGATCTTGTAGTGCGCGCCGCCGATCACCTGCGCTTCGCCGTGTTGGTTGACGGAGCCGGTAATCGCGAGATCCTGGCGCACGGGAATGCCCGAAAGATCGGACAGAATGCAGACGAGTTCGGCCAGCGACGCGCTGTCCCCTTCGACCCCGCCGTAGGATTGCTCGAACGTAATCGAGACATTGAACGACAGCGGGAAACGGCGGGCAAAGCGCCCGGTGAGCCATCCCTGCAGAACGAGCGCGCCTTTCTGCTGGATCGGCCCGCCAAGCCCGACGTCGCGTTCGATATTCACGACCCCGCGGCGCCCCACCGACGCGCTCGCCGTCACGCGGCTCGGCGTGCCGAAGGCGTGATCGCCCAGGTCTCGTACCGTCAGCGCGTTCACCTGGCCGACTTTCGACCCGGTCGTCGAAATGAGAACGGATTTCTCCGCGATCTGTTCCTGGATACGGTCCTCGATACGGGCATTCCGGCGCCGGTTCGCCGCGAGCGCTCGGACAACCAGTTCCCGGGTAATCGTCCGGGAGCTCTCGCCCTTCGCGATCCGGCAGGATTCTTCGACGACGTCGCTGATCCGTTCGAACTGCGAGGACAACTTTCTGCGGTCCGCCGCCCACCGCGACGCGAGACCCAACAGAAGACTTATCGCGGCATCGTCGCACTGCCGCTCGCCGGTTTCGGCCTCGCGCGCCATCTGGCGGATCATGCCGGCATAGTTCGCGATATTTTCCGGCGATGCTTCCATCACAGGGTCGATATCGGCCTTGAGTTTGACGTAGCTCTGGAACTCCGGATCGGCGGAAAAGAAGGTGTAGTACCAGCGCGGCGCACCCACGAGCACGACCTTTAGGTCGAGCGGAATGGGTTGCGGCGACGGCGCTCCGGCGACGGCAGGGCCGGTGCTCCGGAACGGCTCTTCGATCCGCAGTTCGTCGTCGCGGAGGGCCGCCTTGATCGCCTGCCAGCTTCCGGGCGACGAGGCGACGCCGTCCGCGCGGAGAACCAGAATGCCGCCGTTGGCCCGATGAAACGCGCCGCCGCGAACCAGCGTAAAGTCCGTCTCCATACCCTGGGGCGATTGCCGGTATTCTATGCGGCCGAACAGTCTCTCGTATGTCGGGTTCGCCTCGACGACGATCGGCGCATGTTCTTCGCCCTGGTTATCGACCAGCAGATTGACCGCATACCGGATCTTCGGCTCCATCTCGGGTGGGCGCTGCATATCGTCCGGAACGGGAAGGAACACCCGGTAGTTCTCGACGATGTCGGCCTTGAGGGCGACCAGCCATCGCGTCAGGTCCGGAATTTCGGAAAAATCGGCCGCAACCGTGTCGATCAGCGGCGCGCAGGTGAAATCGGCCGTCTGACGTCCGAGTTCGAGCGTCCGCTCCTGCAGCGCCGCGTGCATCGTCGCGGCATCCCGGCTGATATCGCGGATACGTCCGGCCAGCACCGGCCCCTGCGCTTCGATCGTCGCTTTCTGCTCGTCGGTCAGCGCGTCCGGCGGGACCGGCTTACCCTCGCCGTCGATCGCGAAGATCATCGGCCCCTGCGGCGTTTGCAGGATTTCGAGCCCGTGCCGGCGTGCTTCGGCCTGAACGCTCTCCATCTCCGCATTGATCTTCTGCCGCGCCGCGTCGCCCTCTTCCTCCACCCGCTTCTGGAAATCCGCGCCGCCGAACGCGGTTCGCAAGGCCTCAGAAATGTTCTCGACGAGCGCCGCCATCCGGTCCCGGAACTTCCGTCCCCGGCCCGCCGGAAGGGCCGCGGGTATCGGCTCCCAGCTGCGGACGAAATTGTTTACGTAAACCCAGTCCTTCGGCGCCGGACGGCTTTTGACCTCGTCGGTCAGGAATTCCACGGTACTGGTCAGACGGCCGGAACGGTTCTCGCCCAGCACGAACACGTTGAAGCCGTTCCCCGGCATCGACAACATCAGTTCCAGCGCCTCTCGGGCGCGCTCGTGGCTGGTGAAATCGAAGACGCGGCCTTCCTGGCGATCGCCCGGATCGAAATCCGGATATCCGACATCGCCCCCGCCCAGTTTACGTGCGGCCATTTTTCCTCCCCCGCTTATTCGCCGGTGTGTCTCTCGATAAATGTGCAGAGACAAAGATTATGCCAAGGCGTTTCGCGATCCCGGCCATGAAAACCGACGTGACCGCCGCCGGACGCGACGATCGCGGTCACGTTCGGCGACGGCGCCGAAACCGCGTCGGCATAAGACGCTGCCGGTATCCATGGATCGTCGCGGGCATGGAGCAGAAGCGTCGGGCGACGTATGTCGCAAAGCATGCCGACCGCAGAACACCGCGCGTAATAGTCGTCCGCGCCGTCGAAGCCGAACCGGGGCGCGATGAAAAGCGCGTCGTATTCGTAGACGCTGCGCGCACGCTCGATCGCCCGCTTCTCTTCGTCGCTGACCGCCGACGCCCCGGCCAGTGCCTCTTCCTTCATTCTGGCCAGCAGCCAGCGATGGTAGAGCCGGTTTCGCGGCGCCATCATCCGGCGCGCCGCGGCGGACAGTTCTATCGGCGCTGAAATCGCGACCGCGCAGGCGATGTTGGCGGCCTCGCGGGCCTCGGCGAGATACTTGAGGACGATGTTGCCGCCGAGCGAATAGCCGACGAGGACGAGCCCGCCCGCGACGGCCGCTTCCGGCAATCCGGCGAGCAGATCCGCAAGATCCGCGCTGGAGCCGGCGCAATAATGCCCCCTGCACACGACGCGTGACGGACCGGCGCCGCGCAGGTTCGCACGGATGACCGGATACCCGGCCGACAGGAGATGGCGGGCCGTCTCCAGAACGTAGAAGCTCCCCTCGCAGCCGATAAGACCGTGAACCAGCACGACGCACGGTCGCGCCGGGGCTTCCCCGCGCCCGAGGGGCAGGTGCCATGCGGCGATCAGAGGGTCGGCCAGCGCATCCCGCGTTCGAACCTCGATCCGTTGCATCGGCCACCGCGATAGATCCGCCGCACCGGGCACGAGGTAGTTCCGTAGGGTCTGAAGATCGCCGCCGTACCAGGGGAAACGCGGCCTGAAACGCGGCAAAAGATAGGCGTCAGATTCGTTCGGCAACGCAGCTGAGACCGAGCGCCTGGGCGGTATTGGTGACGGTCGCGATGCAGGCATCCGCCGCAGCGTCGGGCAACCAGACGGACAACCGGATGACGTAGCGGTCGTGATCACGTGCCAGGGGGCCGGCGTTCAGCGACACGATATTCGCCTTGAACTCGACGAACGTCTCGCACAGCCGGGCGACAAGCCCCGGCTGATCGCCGCCGCTGACCTCGATCCGGTGCGTAACATCTCCCTCGGGACCGTGAAGGGAATCGTAGAGATAAGTCCGCACGGAAATCTCGACCTCGGCCAGCTCCGTCGTACCCTGCAGCGCTGCCGCAACTTCCTCGACGCCAAGCCCTGTCGGCAGTTCGCAAACGGCCGAGAAATCCGCGCCCGCGCCGAGTACCGAAAAGCTCGTGTCGGTGAGGTTGGCGCCGAGCTCCCAGAGGCATCGGGTGATCGCGGCAACGAGGCCGGGCCGGTCCTCCCCCAGAACCGTAACGATTGCTGTAGACGTCATCGCGTTCTTTCTGTTTGCATGCCGCAGCGTAACAACACGACGGAAGACCGGCGAGATGAAATCTGATCGGGTCCGCAATTCACCGCACACAGCTAATGTATGTTGATAGATATATCTTATAAATAATTGATTATAAATGTTTAAGGTAATTCGAAGACTTCGCCGCAAAATCCTGGCGGGAATGCTCAGCATCGCCATCCTGGCAATCGCCGTCGCGGCCGCCGGATACGCCTGGCTCCGGACGTCGGTCCCCGATCTCGGCGGGACGGAGCGGCTTGCACGCCTCTCCTCCATTGCCGAGGTCGTATACGATCGCAACGGCGTCCCCCACATCACGGCCGCATCGCCCGCCGATGCATACCGCGCGCTCGGATACGTTCACGCCCGCGACCGCCTGTTCCAGATGGATTTCATGCGCAGGCTGGGCGCCGGGCGCCTGTCGGAAGTCGTCGGGCCGCAGACGGTCCGGATCGACCGGACGATGCGGATCCTCGGGCTTTACCGGCTGGCGAAAGGAATGTTCGACCGCCTCCCCCGGGAAACGCGCGACGTCCTCGTCGCCTATGCCGAGGGCGTGAACGCGTGGCTCGACCGATCCGATGCCATGGCATTGCCGCCGGAATTTCTGTTACTCGGCTATCGTCCGTATCGGTGGATCCCGGCGGATTCGCTGGTCTGGGGCAGGCTGATGGCTCTGCGTCTCGCCGGTAACTGGCAGACCGAAGCGCTGCGGGCGGCCTTTTCCTCCAGGCTCTCGCCCGACCAGATCGCCGATCTCTGGCCGCGCAAAGACGGCGGCGTGCCGCCCACCGTCCCGGCGGATGCAGACAGCGCCGCGCTCCCTGCCCTTTTCGGCCGAATGCTCGCGCAGGCGCCCGACGAGATCGCCCGCGTCTCCGCATCGAATTCCTGGGCGGTCACGGGGGCGGGCTCCGCAACTGGCCGCCCAGTGCTGGCCAACGATCCGCATCTCGGATTCCGGGCGCCCGTCCTGTGGTATCTGGCCCGCATGAGCGCCCCCGGGCTCGACCTGACCGGCGCGACCGTCCCCGGCGTTCCCTTCCATATTCTCGGCCACAACGGCCGCGTCGCGTGGGCGTTCACGACGACGGAAAGCGACACGCAGGATCTGTTCGTCGAACGGCCGGTCAAGGATCGCGAAAACGCTTACGAGACCCCGGACGGGCCGTCGACGTTTGCGCAACTAAACGAACGGATCGAGGTAAAGGGAGAGGCACCGGTCGAGCTCGTCGTCCGCGAAACGCGCCACGGGCCGGTGGTTTCCGACCTGGTCGGCGACCTGAAGGGCTTCGCGGAGCCGGGTGACGCCATCGCTCTGGCCGCAATGGCGCTCGCGCCCGACGACGAGACGCCAAACGCCCTTGTCGCGATGAACCGCGCCCGGGATACGCGCGGTTTCCGCGACGCGCTCCGTCAGTTTCACGCGCCGCAGCAGAACATCACCTACGCGGACGTCGACGGAAATATCGCCTTCATCGCCGCTGGCCGCATACCGATCCGCAAGAAAGGCGACGGCAGCGTCCCCGTACCGGGGTGGAGCGGCGAATACGACTGGTCGGGGTTCGTCCCCTTCGCGGAGCTCCCCCAGGTCGAAAACCCGCCGTCTGGCCGCATCGTGAGCGCGAATCATCGCGTCACGCCGCCCGGCTATCGCTGGCACCTGACGCACGACTGGGCCGCGCCGTATCGCGCCGCGCGAATTCATGCGGTTCTGGACGCTCTTATCCCGCACGACCTCGATGCCGCCGCCGCTCTCCAGACCGACGTGAAATCGGGCGCCGCCGTCGAGCTTCTCCCGGTAATGCTCGGGCTGCTGGACATCGGATCGGCGAACGCGGACGCCGTGGAGATTCTCCTGGCTTGGGACGGAAACATGGGCCGCGACCGGCCCGCGCCCCTGATCTTCTCGGCGTGGCTGGCCGCGGTGAACCGGGGGCTTTACGCCGACGAGCTCGGCGAGATGTTCCCCCGCTATTTCGGCCCCCGCGCGGTCGCAGTGCACCGCATGCTGACCGAGCGCCGGGTCTGGTGCGACGACGTCCGAACCGATCGCAAGGAAGACTGCGCCGCAATCGTCACGTCGGCGCTGGCGCGGGCGATGGACAGCCTGACCGCACAATACGGCGATAGACCGGCCGAATGGCGCTGGGGAACCGCGCACCCCGCCTCTTTCCGCCACCCGGTGTTGACGCATGTCCCCGTCGTCCGCCGCCTGGCGGACATCGACATAGAAAGCGGCGGTGGGGCCTACACCGTGAACCGGGCGCAATATCGTCCTGCCGACCGCGAGGCGCCATTCGCCAGCGTTCACGGGCCAGAGTTTCGGGCGATCTACGATTTGTCCGATCTCTCGGCCTCGCGCTTCGCGATCGCGACGGGGCAGTCGGGCAATCCGTTATCGTCGCGCTACAGCGACCGCGTCAGAGGCTGGCGCGACGGCCGGTACCTGACGATTCCGCAAGACCGTACAGCGGCGCTCGACGGCGCGTTGGGTGTTCTGAAACTCGTGCCGATAGAGGAGTGAGCCGCGCGGAGACGGCTTAGCCGACCTTGCCGTAGGAGCCGCGGAAATAGAGCAGCGGCTTCGCATTGTAGGCCTGCTGCTCGTACCGCATCTTGGTCACTTCGCCGACCATGATCAGGTGATCGCCGCCCTCGTACATAGCGTGCTTCTTGCATTCCAGAACGGCTAGCGCCCCGTCGAACACGGGACAGCCGTTCTCGCCGTAGCCGTGATCCACGCCGTCCCACTTGTCCTCGCTGGACTTGGCGAAATTGTTCGAGAGAGCCATCTGGTCTTCGTGCAGCACGTTGATGTTGAAGTGCCGGCAGGACTCGAACGCCTCGAAGCTGTTGATTTTGGCGTCGACGCAGAACAGAACGAGCGGCGGGTCGAGCGACAACGACGTGAAGGAATTGGCCGTTATGCCGATTTTTTCTCCGTCGTGATCGAGCGTCGTAATCACGGTTACGCCCGTCGCAAAACAGCCAACGGCGTTGCGATACTCTCTCTGGTCCATTGCCATCCAGAACTTCCGGTTTTCGTTGTCGCGGGTCTCGCCCCCTAATCCGGGGCGATACTAGTCGAATATCGTGGCTTGTGAAGGGCTTCGGCCCACCGCCACGGGAAATTGTCCCATCGCGGTGGGACCGTCGGGCTCAGATGCGCGCGCGGTCCAGCGTCGCCGGATGGAAAAGCTCCGCCGGATCCATTTCACGGGCCGCGATCCCCTGTGCCTTGGACCATCGGCACATGGTTTCGAGTTCCGCGAGGTTTTCCCGGAAACCGTAGGGCCAGAAATCGTCGCCCATGAGTTCCCGCGTCTCCGCAAGCTCCGCCGCCATCCACGGCATCGAGACCGCAAGCGCCGTGACGTCGGACATCTCGTCGAAACAGATATCCTTGGCCTCGATGAATGCCTTCAGGACGCTGGAGGCGAGCCATGGATGCTCCTCGGCAAGCGACCGCCGGATCGCCAGAACATGCATGATCGGAAACAGCCGGGTTCGCCCGAACCAGTCGCGCTCGGCCGCTCGGAAGTCGGGGAAAAGCCGGGCGATGCCGGGATTGTCCGGCCGGAAGCAGGACGGCTCGCGCGCCGATATGAGCGCCGCGATCTCGCCGTCGGCGAGCATCGCGGACAGCGTTTTGTCGTCCGGAATTTGGGACACGGAAATATCGGGCGGCAGGTTCGGGGGAAACTTGGGGCGACGGCCGCCCTGTTCGAGCCCGCCCGTCAACCAACGGACGTCGGAGGGCGCCACGCCGTAGTCGTCCTCGAGAATGCCCCGGATCCAGAGAGACGCGGTCTGCGCATAGACCGGCACGCCGACCTCTCGGCCCTTCAGGTCCTCCGGCGTCCCGATGCCCGCGTCCGTGCGGATGTAGAGGCCGGAATGGCGGAACGAGCGCGACGGGAACACGGGAACAGCAATGTATTCGTCCCAGCCCGTCGACCGCGCGAGAATGTAGCTCGATCCCGAAAGTTCGGTGACGTCGAACTCCTGATTGTTCCAGGCCCGGTAGAAGATCTGTTCCGGGTTCATGGTCAGGAAATTGACCTCGCAGCCCTCGATCCCGACGCGCCCGTCGACGAGCGGGCGTACCCGGTCGTACGGCCCGGTGCAGACGGTCAGCGGAACGCGAGGCATCGCGCCTACTCCTTCGGCTTGGCCGCCGCCGTGAAATAGGTGCCGCGGCCGCTGGCGATCAGATTGTCCTCGCCGTCATACACATAGGCTTCGGCGACCGAATTCGTCCCGCCGAGACGCACGATCCGCGCGACGCATTTCAGGTCGCCGGGCGCGGCGGCGCGATGATAGTCGACGCGGATATCGACCGTCGGGACCGGCATGCCCACCTTCGCCGCGATCATGAAATCGGCGACCGTGTCGATGATCGCGCCGATGATACCGCCGTGGGTGTAACGCGCCTTCGGATTGGAGATCATCTCCTCGCGCCACTTTACGGACGCGATCATTTCGTCCTCGGTCAGGGAGTCGATCTTGAGGCCCATCCAGTTGTTGAACGGGTTCGCGCTCATGCGTTCCTGCAGCGCCTCGACGGACACGATGTTATCCGGCATGTGGATTCCTTCTTCTTGTCTGGCGTCCGGGAGACCGGACGCGATCTGGTTGGATTCGGGGCGACATAAGTAGCGGAAATCCGCCCGCCCGTCGCCCCCGGCCGCGAGGCCTCTATTCCCGGCATTTTACGGGTTTTTAACTAAGCTCGGCGACGATGTGCCAAACCTGACACAGAGGCCTGTATGTTTCTGATAATCGGCATAGTC
Source organism: Alphaproteobacteria bacterium (assembly GCA_038133505.1). GTDB lineage: Bacteria > Pseudomonadota > Alphaproteobacteria > MPNO01 > UBA830 > JAYQUR01. Next base: position 27,345 of record JAYPTI010000004.1, on the reverse strand, counting down.
GTCGTGTTCGCCTGCGTTCTGGGCGGATACATGGCGATGGGCGGCAAGATCGGGGTGCTCTGGCAGCCGTTCGAAGTGGTCATCATCGTCGGCGCGGCGATCGGCGCCTTCATCGTCGGCAACCCCAAGTCCGTACTCTCGAAGGCGGGCAAGGCCGTCGGCAAGGCGATGAAAGGCCCGAAGTACTCGAAAGACGACTATATCGATCTGCTCAGCGTCCAGTACCAGATCTTCAAACTGGCGCGGTCGAAAGGCATGCTCGCCCTCGAAAGCCATGTCGAGAACCCGGAAGAAAGCGACCTCTTCACGCAGTAGCCGACATTCTACGAGAACCACCATGCCGTCACGTTCATGTGCGACTACCTGCGGCTGATGAGCCTCGGCTCCGAATCGCCGCACGAGATGGAAGCGCTCATGGATGAGGAAATCGAGACTCATCACCACGAAAATCACCGTGTCGCAGCGGCGATCCAGACCATGGCCGACGGCATGCCGGCCCTCGGGATCGTCGCGGCGGTGCTCGGCGTCATCAAGACGATGGGCTCCATCACCGAGCCGCCCGAGGTTCTCGGCAAGCTGATCGGTGGCGCCCTCGTCGGCACTTTCCTCGGCGTGTTCGTCGCATACGGAATCATCGGCCCGATCGCAACGGCGATCAACGCGGCCGACGAAGCGGAAACGAAATACTACACGTGCATCAAGGCGGGTCTTCTCGCCTATCTGAACGGCTATGCACCGGCGGTCTGTGTCGAGTTCGCGCGGAAGGCGCTCGAATCCGACGTACGCCCGACCTTCTACGAGGTCGAAGAAGCCGTCTCCACCCTGCCGGCCGTCGGCTAGGGCCGGGTACGCCGGACCGCTCCGGAATCCGTAATGGCAGGCGCCAACGAAATAGCCCCGATCATCATAAAAAAGGTGAAGAAGGGCGGCGGTCACGGCCACCACGGCGGCGCGTGAAAGGTCGCGTATGCCGACTTCGTCACCGCGATGATGGCGTTCTTCCTGCTGCTGTGGCTGCTCAATGCGACGACCGAGGAGCAGAAACAGGGCATCTCGGAATATTTCTCTCCCTCTACCGTGTCGACCACCACCGGCGGCGCGGGCGGGTTGCTGGGCGGCGCCGCAGTTTCCTCGCCCGGCGCGATGACGTCGCGAACGGCACAACCGAGCGTCTCCCTCGAACTGCGCCCCACGAGCGGCGCGCAGGACGGCGAAGCCGACGTCGAGGGCGGCGGCAAGATCGAGGAAGAAGATCCCAACAAGATCGCCAACGTCTCGGAAGAAAAACTGGAAGAGGAACTCGCCAAGCGGGAGCAGGCGACCTTCGACAAGGCGGAAGCCGAAATCCGTCAGGCCCTGAACGAGTCCGAGGAACTGAAGGACCTCCAGAAACATCTGGTCATCGACCAGACGCCGGAAGGCCTGCGCATCCAGGTCGTCGATCAGGAAGGCCAGCCGATGTTCCCGAGCGGCAGCTCGCGGATGCACGAACGGACGAGCAAGCTCCTCGCGAAAATCACGCAGGTCATCCAGACGCTGCCCAACAAGATTTCCGTTTCCGGACACACCGACGCGACGCCCTATCGCGGCAGCCTCAAAGGCTACGGCAACTGGGAACTCTCGACCAACCGCGCCCTGGCGAGCCGCCGGATTCTCGTGGAGAACGGCCTCTACATCAAACGGATATCCCACGTCACCGGCAAGGCCGAAACCGAACCGCTGGTGAAGGAAAACCCCAATGATCCCCGGAACCGGCGCATCTCGATCGTCGTGCTCAGCGACGCCCAGGCAGCAAAGGCCGCCAGAGAGACAGCGGAAAAGGCGGCAGCCGCGAAGAAGGCCGCCGCGGCCGCGAAGGACGAGAACGGCAACCCGCTGTTCAAGCGCGACTGGAGCGGTCCCCGTCTGAAATAACGGCGAAGCCGGCAAGCCCCGTTTACCAAAACGTTCGCGAAACTTTCCGCAGACGGAGGAAATCCCTATATTTCCCTCCGATGCTTTCGCAAACTTGGTAAACAAACCGCGTATGAACCAGTCGCTCGTCCGCCCGGACCGTTTCTTCTTCGGCACGAGGTCGCTCCCCTGCCCTTACCTGGAGGGGATGACCGAACGCAAAGTCGTTACGGACCTCTCGGGCCCCGATGCCGCCAGCCTTTACGAAAAGCTGTCCCGCGCCGGCTTCCGGCGGAGCCACGGGCTGGCCTACCGCCCTGCCTGCCCCGGCTGTAACGCGTGCGTCCCGGTCCGGATCGTCGCGGGCGAGTTCGAGGCGACCAGGTCGTTCAGACGCGTCTTCAAGGCGAACGAGGACCTGACCGCGGACGAGACCGATGCGCTCGCCACGGTCGAGCAGTACCGGCTCTTTTCGACCTACCAGCACCGCCGGCACGAGGGCGGCGACATGTCGGGGATGTCGTTCAACGACTATCGCGCCATGATCGAGGATACGCCTGTCACGACCCGGACGGTCGAATTCCGCGACCGGGACGGCGAAATGGTCGCCTTGATGCTGATGGACCGGATGGAGGATTCCCTGTCCGCCGTCTACAGTTTCTTCGATGCGCGGCAGGAACGCCGGAGCCTCGGCACCTACATGATCCTGTGCATGGTCGAAGAGGCGCGGCGGCTCGGCCTGCCCTACGTCTATCTCGGATACTGGATCGACGGTTCCGAGAAGATGGCCTACAAGACCCGCTTCCGCCCGCTGGAGGCGCTCGGCGCCGACGGCTGGAAGGTTCTCGACCCGTCTTCCTGACGCCTCAGCGCCTCTTCCCGACGCCTTCGCACCGGACCGTTCGTCGCGACCGACGACATGCGCATCGCGCATCCTGCGTTGCGCGATACGCATAACATACTTAGATTGTCTTCCTGAAAGCGCCGTTCGCAAATGTTGGCGCCCAATAAATTCCATGAAAGGGAGATACGCAAATGTCCAAAAAGATCGAGTCCAAGGCAGCCGACAGGCGGAGTTTCATCAAGGGCGCAGCCGTCGCGACGGCTGGCGCGGGCGTCGCGGCAGCCGCTTCGAGCTTCCCGGCCCCGGCGATTTCGCAGCAGCGCGTCGAAATGACCATGGTAACGACCTGGCCGCGCGACTTCCCGGGTCTCGGCACCGGTGCGCAGCGGTTCGCGAAGCGCGTCTCCGATCTGTCGGACGGCCGCATCAAGGTCCAGTACTTCGCCGCGGGCGAGCGCGTCGGTGCGTTCGATTCCTTCGACGCCGTCGCGTCGGGCAACGCGCAGGCCTACCACGCCGCTGACTACTACTGGAAAGGCAAGCATCCGGGCTGGGCATACTTCACCGCCGTTCCCTTCGGCTTCACCTACACCGAGATGAACGCCTGGATCCGCTTCGGCGGCGGCCAGGAGCTGTGGGACGAGCTTGCCAAGGGCTTCGGGCTCAAGTGCCTGATGTGCGGCAACACCGGCGTCCAGATGGGCGGCTGGTTCCGCAAGGAAATCAATTCGGCCGACGACCTCAAGGGCCTGAAGATGCGTATCCCGGGCCTTGGCGGCGACGTCATGGCGAAGCTCGGCGCCTCGCCGGTCTCGCTTCCGGGCGGCCAGATTTACGAAAACCTGGTCTCCGGCGCGATCGACGCCACCGAGTGGGTCGGCCCCTGGAACGACAGCTTCATGAAGTTCTACGAAGCGGCCAAGTACTACTACTACCCGGGCATGCACGAACCGGCCGCGATGCTGTCGCTCGGCATGAACGCGTCGTGGTGGAACAGCCTGACGAAGTCGGACCAGCTTCTCATCGAAGCCGCGTCGTCGATGGAAAACGACGTGATGATGTCCGAATACAACGCCAAGAACGGTGCGGCGCTCAGGAAGCTCGTTACCGAAAACGGCGTTCAGCTCCGTCAGTTCAATGACGACATCTACGACAGCTTCGGCGAGGCGGCGGCGGAAGTCTTCGCGACCGTCGGCGACCATAGCCCGCTGGCCAAGAAGATCCACGAGAGTTTCGTGGGCGCGCGCAAGGAACTCGGCGCCTGGACCAAGATTTCGGACCAGGCCTACGTCCAGCAGCGCAACCGCGTGCTCGGGACCTGAGCGGCAGTATCTGACCGACCGGAAAGCGGAGCCAAACGGCTCCGCTTTCTGCGTCGACAGGCAATTTCCTTGCAGCCGCTCCTTCCGCACCCCAAGACATGGCGTCCGTAACCGCCGAAACGCAGACCGCCGGATCGCCGGCAACACGACTCCTGCGCGTCGCGGCGCTCGGGACCGCGGCTGTCGCGCTCGTCTTCACACTGAACAATTATCTGATTTTCTGGCAGGGATGGCCCGGGCTGTCCGGCCTCTTCGCGCATTTCGGCCTCGCCGCGCCGAAGCCCGCCCCGCCGCCTCTTTCGTCGGGCGCGATCGTCCAGGGCATCGTCCAGCTCGGCCTCTACGTCGCGGCGCTCGCCGCCGTCTTCTGGCATACGGCAGCGCGATCCGGACGGACGCTGACGACCGATGCCGAACTTCTCGCCCGGGGCGCGGCCTATATCGCCCGCGCTGCGTTCTGGGCGGTTCTGTTCGTCGGCCTCGCAGACATGGTCATCTCGTTCCTGCGCGTCGAGAACATGCTGGAAGGCGCCGTCGGCAACGAGCTCGCGACCCAGCTCGGCCGCGCCAGCTACCGCGGCGACGCCGTTCACTATCCGCTGATCGCGCTCGCCTTCATCGTGGCGGCGTTTCACCGTTCCATCGGGTTTTCCTGGCTCGCGCTGCTGATCGTGCTCGCCGAGTTCCAGATCGTCCTCGCCCGCTTCATCTTTTCCTACGAACAGGCGTTCATGGGCGATCTCGTCCGCTTCTGGTACGCCGCCCTGTTCCTTTTCGCCAGCGCCTACACCCTGATCGAGGAAGGCCATGTCCGCGTCGACATCCTCTATGCCGGCATGTCCGAACGCGCCAAGGCCTGGTCGAACACCGTGGGGTCTGCCGTCCTCGGCGTGCCCCTATGCTGGATCATCATGACGTCCGGCATGTGGGACAAGTCGAACCTGATCAACGCGCCGCTTCTGACCTACGAGGTCTCGCAAAGCGGGTACGGCCTTTACATCAAATACCTCATGGCCGGCTTCCTGCTCATCTACGCGCTGACGATGATGCTGCAGTTCCTCGGCTATGCGATGCGCAACGCCGCCGTGATCGCCAAGGACCCGGTCGCGCGTCCGGTCGACGAACAGCACGCGCCATGACCGGAAGAACGTAAGCGCCATGGAAGTCGTCTTTCTCCTGTTCCTGGTTCTCACGATGGCCTTCGCGCTCGCGTCCGGATACCCGGTCGCGTTCGCCCTGCCCGGCTCCGCCATCCTTTCGATCGCTCTTGCGGCCCTGTGCGGTTACGTCTTCTCGGGCGACGCGGACGCCTATTTCCTGCACGGCGGGCCAAGCCAGTGGCTCGACGCGGGCGTCACCAACTTCCGCGGCGTCTATTGGGAGGTCGAGCGCGACACGCTGATCGCGATCCCGCTGTTCGTGTTCATGGGCATCATGCTGGAACGCTCCAAGGTGGCAGAGGACCTGCTCGTCACCATGGCGCAGCTGTTCGGACCGATCCCGGGCGGCCTCGGTATCGCCGTCGTGTTCGTGGGCGCCCTCCTCGCCGCGACCACGGGCATCGTCGGCGCGACCGTCGTGGCGATGGGGCTGATCTCGCTTCCCGTGATGCTGCGCGCCAACTATTCGAAGGCGCTCGCGACC
>JAYPTI010000004.1:12495-21632 GCA_038133505.1 Alphaproteobacteria bacterium | reverse complement strand
CACCCTCGGCCAGATCATCCCGCCGTCGATCGTGCTGATCATCCTCGCCGACCAGCTCTCGAGCGCAACCGATCAGGCGAGCACGATCCGCCAGGCCGACTACAAGCAGGCCACCGGCCAGTTCTCGATGCCGACGGAGTTCGGCCTGACCTCGACCAGCGCGGGCGACATGTTCCTCGGCGCGCTCCTTCCGGGTCTCGTGCTCGTCGCCCTCTACATGGCGTATATCCTGATCCTGGCCATCCTGCGGCCGAAGACCGCGCCGCCGGTGCGCTTCGAGGAGAAATTCGACGCAGCATTCCTGCTGAAGGTGTTTCTTGCGCTGGTGCCGCCGCTGACGTTGATCTTCATCGTCCTCGGCTCGATCATCATGGGCGTCGCAACCGTCAATCAGGCCGGCGCAATCGGCGCGATCGGCGCCGCGATCATGGCCGGCTACCGTCTGATGGACGGCAAGAAAGGCGCATACGCCCCGGCCGTTCTGGCGATCGTCTCGGTCGTCGCGATCGTGGTTCTGCTGAGTATCTACGACATCAACATCAAGAACACGCGAACATCCGAGGAATGGGTCGGCGTCGCTCTTGCGGCCGTTGCCGTCTTCTTCCTGCTCGTTTCGGTCTTCTGGAGCCTGTGGCGCATCTACAAGATCGACGAGACGCTGAACGGCGTGATGGTCGAGACGGCGAAGACGACGTCGCTCGTCTTCATCATCCTGCTGGGCGCCGCCATGCTGACCGCCGCGTTCCGCGCGTTCGGCGGCGAAGACCTCGTTCGCGATTTCCTCTCCGGCCTGCCGGGGGGCTTCATCACCAAGTTCATCGTCGTGATGGCGGTGATCTTCATCCTCGGCTTCTTCCTCGACTTCATCGAGATCGCGGTGGTCGTGGTGCCGATCATCGCCCCGATCCTGCTCGCCGACACCACGGCGAACGTCACCGCCGTCTGGCTCGGCGTCATGATCGGCGTGAACATGCAGACGTCGTTCCTGACCCCTCCCTTCGGGTTCGCGCTGTTCTATCTACGCGGCGTCGCGCCGCCGTCGGTCAAGACGATCCAGATGTATGCCGGCGTGGTGCCGTTCATCCTGCTGCAGCTGGGCGGCCTCGCCATCGTCGGGTTCTGGCCGAGCCTCGTGAACTATCTGCCGAATCGGGTCTACCTGACCTCGGAAACCGCGCCGCCGCCCAAGAACCCGAAGCTGTCCTACTGCATCGAGGACATGCTGTTCAAAGCCTACGACGAGCGCGGCGAGGCATTGCGCGGCGCCATCTCCGCGGCAAAGTCCCTCGACATGTCCTATCTGCCCTCGGCCCAGCAGCGAAAGCTGAAGCAGGCGTTCGAGAGTGCCGGGAAGACGTTCGAGCGCGTCGAGGACGTGCGCAAGGCGGAAGCGGCGGTACAGGCCTTCGCCCCCGACTACGCGCCGGTCCATGCCGAGGCGCGGCGGATCGAAGGGGAAATCCGCGCCGTTCGGGCCCGTATCGCCGAGCGCGAGAACGATCTGCGCCGGATCGCGCGGATCGAGACCGGCGGCGGCGATGCCATCCGCGCCGAGATCGAACGGCTGAAGACCGACGTCGCCGACCTCGAGGCGCGGATCCCGGCCGACTGGAAGGCGCTCCGCAAGAAGTACGTCGATCTGGCAGCCGCCGAGAAACGCGCGCGCACGCAGTACCGGCGCACCGTCGACGAAGGCTACGAGCCGGTCGCCGAGATCGTTGCGATCATCGAACAGGCCGATGCGCTCGCCGCCCTCGAACCGCAGCTCCGCGCCGTCGAAAACGTCACGACCACGGACACCCCGGAAGCGGCGGCGGCGAAGATTCGGGCTGTGGAAAGCCTGTTCAACAGCATCGGCGGATCCAGCCACGTGAAGTCGCGCTTCTCCCGCGCAAGACGCGACCTGTCACGCAACGAGCCGAACGTCGCCCGCGCCGCGCAATCGATCGCGCAGGGCTTGGAGCGGTACGCGGCCGAAGTCGCGTGGCGCAAGCGCGCGACGGCGGAGCTGCTTCCTGGCCTCAAGAAATTCGATGCGGCAACGCGCGATACAATCGGCCTCCGCGCCCAGAAACGCCTGAACGGCGATCAGGCCGCCGACGTCGCGAGCTGCCTGTCGATCCACCGCGATATATCGCTGAACTTCTGACGTTCGCCGCCGGCAGCGGCCCTATCGTTTATTCGTAGTTCCCGAAACGGTTGTTCCGCGGGAAACCGCGCATGGCGAGGCGCCCCGCCTGCGCCCGTTTGCCGACATAGGCTTTCAGGTCCGTCTCGGTGCGGACACCGGCGCCCGTCCGCCACGGCAAGCCTTCCTTCAACGTGAACGTGGTGACGTCCGACAAGCCGCTGTCCTTGTAGCTCTGCAGCTTCACGCCGCGGCCGCGCGCCATCTCGGGCAATTCGGACAACAGGAACAGGATGAGCTTGTGGTTCTCGCCGACCACCGCGACGCTGTCGCCGGTCACCGGTGCGCAAGCCGCAGCCTCAAGGCCCTTGCCGACATTGAGGACCTGCTTGCCGTTCTTGGTCTGGGCGACGACGTCGTCCTCGGGAACCACGAAACCGCGCCCGTCCGAGGACGCGACGAGAACCTTTTCGCCCGGCCGGTGCACGAACAGGGCAACGATGTCCTGGTCGTTCGGCAGGTCGACCATCAGGCGGACCGGCTCGCCGTGCCCGCGGCCGCCCGGCAGCCGGTCGCCCGCAAGCGTGTAGAACCGTCCGTTGGTCGCGAAGACGAGTATCTTGTCGGTCGTCTGCGCATGGAAGACGAACCGGCCCCGGTCGCCGTCCTTGTATTTGAGATCCCCCGTCTCGGTGAGATGACCCTTTGCAGCGCGGATCCATCCCTTCTGCGAGCAGATAACTGTGATCGGCTCGCGCTCGATCAGGATGTCGAGCGGCACGACGATCTCCTCGGGCGCGTCGCCGATCTCGGTCCGCCGCGCGCCGAGCGCCGTCTTCTTGCCGAATTTCTCCCGGACGGCCTTGAGCTGGTCGCCGATCACTTCCTCGCGCTTCTTCTTGTTCTTGAGCAGCGCGTTGAGCGTTTTCTTCTCCGCCGTCAGTCCCGCATGCTCCTCCTTGATCGCGATCTCTTCCAGCCGACGCAACGCGCGCAGCCGCATGTTGAGGATCGCTTCCGCCTGCACGTCGGTAAGCTTCCACTTCTTCATCATCACCGGCTTGGGCTCGTCCTCCTCGCGGATGATGCGGATCACCTCGTCGAGATTGAGGTAGGCGATCAGGTAGCCTTCGAGCACTTCCAGCCGGTGCTCGATCTTGCCGAGCCGGTGCTTGGTCCGCCGGACCAGCACGACCTCGCGGTGCTCGAGGAACTCCCGCAGCACGTCTCGCAGGTTCATGACGCGGGGAATGCTGTCGCCGCCGAGCACGTTCATGTTGAGCCCGACCCGGGTCTCCAGGTCGGTCTGACGGAACATCTGGTCCATCAGGATTTCCGGCTCGATCGAGCGGTTGCGCGGCTCGAGAATGAGGCGCACGTCCTCCGCGCTCTCGTCCCGGATGTCGCCTAGCAGCGGCAGTTTCCGGTCGTTCAGGAGGTCGGCGATCTTCTCGACCAGGCGGCCCTTCTGCACCTGGTACGGAATTTCGGTGATGACGATCTGGTACTGGCCGTGGCTGAGCTTCTCGACCTCCCAGCGCGCCCGCAGGCGGAACGAGCCGCGCCCGGTCGCATAGGCTTCGGCGACGGAATCGCGGTCCTCGACCAGAACGCCGCCGGTCGGGAAATCGGGTCCCGGCACCAGCTCTACCAGCTTGCCGATCGTCGCGTTCGGATACTTGAGGAGATGCAGCAGCGCCGCGCATACCTCGTCGAGATTATGCGGCGGAATGTTGGTCGCCATGCCGACAGCGATGCCGGCGGCGCCGTTGCACAGCAGGTTGGGCACGCTGGCCGGCAGCAGCACCGGCTCGTCTTCGGAGCCGTCGTAATTCTCCCGGAAGTCGACCGCGTCCTCGTCGATGCCTTCGAGCATGGCAATGGCGTAGGGCGTGAGGCGGGCCTCGGTGTACCGCATGGCCGCCGCGTTATCGCCGTCGATATTGCCGAAATTGCCCTGCCCCTCGACAAGCGGATAGCGCACCGCAAAATCCTGCGCGAGGCGCACCAGCGCGTCGTAAACCGCGACGTCGCCATGCGGATGGTACTTACCGATGACGTCGCCGACGACGCGCGCGCACTTCTTGAAACCGGAGTCGGGATCGAGCCGCAACTGGCGCATCGCGAACAGCAGGCGGCGGTGTACCGGCTTGAGCCCGTCGCGAACGTCGGGCAGCGACCGCGACGTGATCGTCGACAGCGCATAGGCGAGATAGCGCTCGCCCAGCGCATCGGCGAAGGAAACCTCCTCGATACGGGGAGCGACGGTCTGATCGGACATGGAATTCGTCTCCGGCTAACGCGGCGCCCGGCGCCCCGATGGCGCGCAGAACACCCGGATTTATACCAGAATCACCCTGCCCGGCGTCAGGCCGCACCGGCGGCGGAGCGCCGGATTCCCTCCATGAACCGTCCCCGCGCGTCGGGCAGGTCTCCGGCGTCTGCTTCCTTCGCGCAGCGCTCCAGGAAATGGCCGGTCAGCCGCAAGCCGTCGAGAACGGCAGCAGCGTCGGGCGAAACCGTCTCGCTCGTAACGAAGGCCGGCAGGGCAAGCAGCTTCTCACGGTATGGCGCCCCTGCCCCGGCCGAGACGGCGCAACCCGTCCGCGGCGAGACGTACACCAAATCCTCTGTCGAGCCTGTCGCCGCACAGCAGGAGAGATCGAGCCCATACCCGAGATCGCCCAGCAGATCGAGTTCCCAGTGAACGTAGGCCGTCAGCCAGCCGTTGCCGCCGGTCAGCACCTCGATCAGGCGAATGAGATTCTCGTATGTCTCGGGATGCGGCGCCCGCTCCGGCAGCAGGCGTTCGACGAGAGCGGCAGCAGACGCGAGCGCACGGAGCGGCAGACGCTCGGTCAGCAGCCCCGCCGCATAGGGCCTTACCAGCTCGCACGTGTAAGTGCCGAGATGTTCGCTGAGGCGTGCGCGCCAGTCGGCCGAGAGCAGATTGCCGGTCTGATAGAGCCCGCGGGCGCGCGAGCCGGCCCCGCCCCGCACCAGCCCGGCGTGGCGGCCGTGATCGCGAGTCATCAGCGTGACGATGGCGGCGCTTTCGCCGTGCTTGCGCGCCGACAGCACGATGCCCTCGTCCGACCAGTTCATAAGGGCATCCAGCTCATTCGCTGGAGAAATCGAGACCCCAGTCGCGATAGCGTTCCGGGTCGTCGCCCCAGTTCTCGCGCACCTTCACGAACAGGTACAGATGCACGCCGCGTCCCAGCACCTCGCGCAGCTCCTCCTGCGCGAGCGTGCGGATGCGCTTGATACGCTCGCCGCCCTTCCCCAGCACGATGCCCTTCTGGCTGTCGCGCTCGATGTAGATGACCTGCTCGATCTTGACGCTGCCGTCCTCGAACGGCTCCCACGTCTCCGTCTCGACGGTCAGCGCGTAGGGTAGTTCCTGATGCAAATTGAGAAACAGCTTCTCGCGCGTGATCTCGGCGGCGAACAGCCGGTCGTTCATGTCGGACAGCTGGTCGTCGGGGAAATGCCACGGCCCCTCGGGCAGTTTGGCGGAGAGCGCCGTCTTCAGGTCATCGACTCCGTCGCCGTTGAGCGCGGAGATCATGAAGAACTCGTCGAACAGGTTCTCCGCATTCAGCCTTTCGGTCAGCGCCAGCAGGCTGTCGCGGCGGACCGTATCGATCTTGTTGAGAACGCAGATCGCGCGCCGCCCGTTGTCCTTCAGCCCGTCGAGAATGCGCCGTGTATTGCCGTCGACACCCGCCTTGGCGTCGATCAGAACGGCGACGACGTCCGCATCGGCGGCCCCGCCCCAGGCGGCGGCGACCATCGCGCGGTCGAGCCGGCGCCTCGGCTGGAAGATGCCCGGCGTGTCGACGAACACCATCTGCGTGTCGCCCGCCATCGCGACGCCGAGGATGCGCGTCCGGGTGGTCTGCACCTTCGGCGTGACGATGGACACCTTGGCGCCGACCATTGCGTTCATCAGCGTCGACTTGCCGGCGTTCGGCGCGCCCAAGAGCGCGACGAACCCGCAGCGAGTCGTTTCCCCGCCCTCCGTCATGCTTCGTTTCCGATCAGCTCGAGCATCGTGGCCGCGGCCGCCTGCTCCGCCTCGCGTTTCGAAGACCCCGAGGCGCGGACCGGGTCGCGCCCGCTTACCGTCAGCTCGATCGTGAATTCGGGCGCATGCGCGGGCCCCGTTCGTTCCACGACTTCGTAGGCCGGCAGCGGCAATCCGCGCTTCTGCAGCCACTCCTGCAAGTCGGTCTTTGCCACACCCGGTTCGACGTCCTCGATAAGCTGCGTCCATTGCGCGGCAACGAAACCGCGCGCCGCGTCCAGCCCGCCGTCGCGGTACATCGCACCGATCACCGCTTCGAGACAGTCGGCGAGGACGGAGTCGCGCTCGTGCGTTCCGGCGACGTCCTCTCCCGGCCCAACCTTTACGTGCGAGGCAAGATCGAGCGCCCGCGCGAGTCCGGCGAGCGTGCGGCCGCTTACCAGCGCAGCGAGCCGCGGCGCCAGTTTTCCCTCCGGTGCGTCGGGAAACCGCTCCATCAGCAATTCCGCGACCAGCAGGCCGAGAACCCGGTCGCCGAGGAACTCCAGGCGTTCGTAACTCGGATCGCCCCGTTTCTGTTTTCGGCTGGTGTGGGTCAGCGCCCGGGCAAGCAGGCCGGGATTGGCGAACCGGTAGGCGAGAACGTCTTCGAGGGGATGGCCCGGCGCCTGTGTCATGACGGGCGCGCCACTGTCAATCGATGGACTGGAACAGCCGCGACCAGCGGATCGCACCCGGCCATTTCCAGACTTCCCAGATGTAGGCCGACGAATTGTGCGAGAAGAAGATGAACTCCGCCCGGCCGACGAGGTTTTCGATCGGGATGAAGCCGACCTCCGACAGCACGCGGCTGTCGAGGGAGTCGTCCCGGTTGTCGCCCATCGCGAAGACATGCCGCGGCGGCACCGTGTAGACGCCGGTGTTGTCGAGCCGGTCGCCGTCCGACTGCTCGATGATGCGGTGCTCCGCCCCACCCGGAAGGGTTTCGATGTATTGAGCGATCTGCCTGGTGGTGCCGAACCGGCCGAGCGTCGCGTACGGGTCGATCTTGTTGCGCGGCACCAGCTCGCCGTTGATGAACAGGCGGCCGCGGCGCACCTGGATCTTGTCGCCCGGCAGGCCGACGATCCGCTTGATGTAGTCGGTCCGGTTGTCCTTGGGCAGCTTGAAGACCGCGACGTCTCCCCGCTCCGGCAGCGAGCTGAAAATCCTGCCCGGGATGACCGGCAGGCTGAGCGGCAGCGAATGCCGGCTGTAGCCGTATGAGTACTTCGAGACGAACAGGTAGTCGCCAACCAGCAACGTCGGGATCATCGAGCCGGACGGGATGTTGAAGGGCTCGAACGCCACCGTCCGGATTACCAGCGCAATCAGCACGGCGTAGATGAGCGTCTTGAGCGTCTCCCAGAGGCCGCCGGATTTCTTAGCTGTCATTGCGCGTCTGTTCCAGATATGGCGCGGGTTTTGGGCCGGTTGCCCGGGGGTGTCAAGGGGAGCCCGCCGGAACTGCAGTAATAATCACCAGTGCCTGTGCGATCGGCGGTTCGTCAGTGATCGTCAGGTCGATTTTCGCTTCCATGCCGTCGGGCGTGATCTCCTGCAGACGCAGCAAGGCCCCGCCCGTCAGCGCCATCGTGGGCTTTCCGCCCGGCAGGTTCACGACGCCGAGATCGCGCCAGAACACCCCCTTGCGGAAGCCGGTTCCCAGCGCTTTCGAACACGCCTCCTTGGCGGCATAACGCTTGGCGTAGCTCTCCGCGCGCAAGCGACGGCGATCGCTCTTCTCGCGCTCCACGTCGGTGAAACAACGGGCGGTGAAACGCTCGCCGAAACGCTCGAGCGTACGCTCGACCCGCCGAATGTCGATCAGATCGCTGCCGATGCCGATTATCATGGGCGCAGAGTAGCAGAATCGCTCAGGCGCTGCGCTCCCCGTGGGCGGACGCCCTGGCCTTGTCCATCAGGGCCCGCATGCGCCGGATCGCGCTTTCCAGCCCGCCGAATATGGCCTCGCCGATCAGGAAATGTCCGATATTGAGCTCGACCAGCGTCGGGATCGCCGCGACGGGTGCGACGGTGTCGAAACTCAGCCCATGGCCGGCGTGGCATTCGATCCCGAGCGCCTCGGCGTGGGCTGCCGCCGTCGCGATCCGCTCGAACTGCGCGTCCCGCGCCTCACCCTCCGCTTCGCAGTATGCGCCGGTATGCAGTTCGACGACCGGCGCGCCCAGCGATTTGGCCGCGTCGATCTGCGCCGGGTCGGGTTCGATGAAGAGCGAGACGCGGATGCCCGCCTCGCCAAGCCGGCGGACGAACGGCGCCAGATGGTTGTGCCCGCGGACCGCATCGAGGCCGCCCTCGGTCGTCCGCTCCTGGCGTTTCTCGGGAACGATGCACGCCGCGTGAGGCCCATGGCGCAGGGCGATTTCGAGCATCTCGTCGGTCGCCGCCATCTCGAGATTGAGCGGCAGGTCGATACCGCCGACCAGTCTCGCGATATCGTCGTCGGTCATATGCCGGCGGTCCTCGCGGAGATGCGCGGTGATGCCGTCGGCGCCGGCGGCCGCTGCCGCACGAGCTGCACGCACGGGATCCGGATGCGGCCCGCCCCGCGCGTTCCGGATCGTCGCGACATGATCGATGTTCACGCCAAGGCGCAGATAACGTTTTTCCATCGGTACCCCGCTACCGTTCAGAAACCGTTCGCGTCGACAGCATAGCGGTCATCCCCGCGCCCGGTCCACGGAGCTTATTTCCGGAGTCGCCCGAAGCGCGGCGATGATGTCGTTGATGTGGCGCGAGTCCTCGACCTCGATATCGACGACCATCTCGAAGAAGTCTTCGGACCGGTTCGTGATCCGTAGATTGTTGATATTACCAAGGTTCTTGGCAATGACGGTCGTCAACGCCCCGAGCGTGCCGCGCTCGTTGGCGACGACGAGATTGATCCGCCCGACATGCGTTTCGGGGGTCTCGGGG
>JAYPTI010000004.1:0-12485 GCA_038133505.1 Alphaproteobacteria bacterium | reverse complement strand
ATCCCACGCCACGTCGACCCAGCGCTCCGGCGTGTCGGCGAAACTTTCGAGCGTTTCGCAGTCGCGGATATGGATCGAAACGCCCTTGCCCGCGGTCAGGATTCCGACGATGCGGTCGCCCGGCAGGGGATGGCAGCAGTTCGCGTAATGGATCGCCATGCCGGGGGTCAGGCCGCGGATGGGAATCGGCGGCACACCGCCGTCGTCGTCGGCCCCGGGAAACCGGACCACGTTGCCGTTGTCGCCCGATCCCGTGGACCGGCGGACACTCTTTCGGAATTCCTCCGGCAGTCCCTCGTAGAGCACGTCGGAAACGATGACGTCGCCCCGCCCGATCGCGGAGATGAGATCGTCCGCGTCCGCAGCGCCGAATTTTTCGAGCACTTCCGGGGCCGGCTCGAAATACTGGGTGTATCCGGCCTCGCGCAGCGCGCGATCGAGCATGGCGCGGCCGAGCTGCATGAATTCCTCGCGCTGCTCGCCCCGCACATAGCGGCGGATGCGCGCCCGCGCCTTGCCGGTGACGACCCACTGTTCCCACAGCGGCGACGGCGTGCCGTTCGCCGACGTGACCACCTCGACCTGGTCGCCGTTCTTAAGCTCGGAGCGCAACGGTTGCATCTTTCCGTTGATGCGCGCGCCGATGCAGCGGTCGCCGATCTCGGAATGCACGGCGTAGGCGAAATCGATAACGGTCGCGCCCTGCGGCAGCGAAATGATCTCGCCCTTGGGCGTGAAGCAGAACACCTGGTCGGGAAACATCTCGAGCTTGGTGTGCTCGAAAAACTCGTCCGGATTGGTGGCGCTTTCCAGAATGTCGAGAAGCTGGCGCACCCAGTGATAGTTCTTGCCTTCCGTCAGCGCGGCGCCCTGCTTGTACTGCCAATGCGCCGCAACGCCGAGTTCGGCGACCTCGTGCATCTGCGTCGTGCGGATCTGGATTTCGATGCGGCGCATTTCCGGCCCGATGACGGCGGTGTGCAGCGACTGGTATCCGTTCAGCTTCGGCGTCGAGATGTAGTCGTCGAACTCTCCGGGGATCACGCGGTAGCGCGTGTGGACCACGCCGAGCGCCTTGTAGCAGTCCTCGATCGAAGCCACGACCACGCGGAAGGCGATGATGTCGGTAAGCTGTTCGAACTCGACGTTCTTTCTCTGCATCTTGCGCCAGATCGAGACCGGCCGCTTGGCGCGCCCCGATATCCAGGCCTCTATTCCCGCCTCGCTCAGCGTCCGGTTTATCTCATCCGAGACCCGCGAGACGATGTCGTCAGCCTGCTCGCGCAAGAAATCGAGGCGGCTTGCGATCGATTCCGCCGCCTGCGGGTACAGCTCTCGAAACGCGAGGTCCTCGAGCTCTTCCTTGATTTCCTGGATACCGATCCGCTCGGCGAGCGGCGCATATATTTCCATGGTTTCGCGGGCGATCCGCGCGCGCTTCTCCGGTGCCTTGATGTAGTGGAGCGTCCGCATGTTGTGCAGACGGTCCGCGAGCTTCACCAGCAGGACGCGGATGTCCTCGGAAATCGCGAGCAGAAGCTTTCGAAAATTCTCGGCCTGCTGCGTATCGCGCGACTGAAGCTCGAGTTTCGACAGCTTGGTGACGCCGTCGACCAGACGCGCGACCTCGTTCCCGAAATGCGCGCCGATCTCGTCGATCGTCGCCACGGTATCCTCGACCGTATCGTGCAGCAGCGCGGTGACGATCGACGCCGTATCGAGACGGTAATGCGTCAGGATGCCGGCAACCTCGACGGGATGCGAGAAATAGGGATCGCCCGACGCCCGCATCTGCGAGCCGTGCGCCTTCATTGAGAAGACGTAGGCGCGGTTCAGCGCCTCCTCGTCCGCGTTCGGATCGTAGCCGCGAATGCGCTCGACCAGTTCGTACTGGCGTATCACGAGGAGTGCCGCCGCCGGAAACGGCGGTCAGTTACAGTCTTCGGAAAGGGCTTGTCCGGACGGTCCATTCGCCCTCCGTCCGAGGTCAGACGTCCCTGTCGACGTCCTCTTCGGTGACGTCCTGGAAGACGCCCCCGATATCGGGCGTGTCGTCGTCGGATTCCTCCGGCGCGGCCTCGGCCGTGTCTCCGGAATTGCTGGTATCGACGAGGTTTGCAAGCTCGGTCAGCGCGTCGGTCACGCTGAGCATTTCGTCGTCTTCCTCGATCAACTCGTCGACGTCGAGATTCCGCTGCAGACCCTCGACGATGGAATTTTCGAGATTGTCGATACCGATGGTCTCGTCGGCGATTTCGCGCAGCGCCACGACGGGGTTCTTGTCGTTGTCGCGATCGACCGTCAGCTCCCCGCCGACCGAAAGCTCGCGCGACCGCTGGGCGGCCATCATCACGAGTTTGAACCGGTTCGGGACCTTCAATACGCAATCTTCGACGGTAACGCGGGCCATCTGTCAAAATCTCCTGCTTCGGGAATGGCGGGTATATAAGGTTTTCGGACGGCAAAAGCAAGAATTCATAAGCGGTTAGCCGCGGTCCGCGGGCTCCGTCCGGACACATTCCTGCCCGGGCGGCAGCGCGGCCAGCAACGTCGCCACCGGCGCCCCGTCGACGGGGTGCCGCCATCCGGGCGCAAGCTCCGACAGCGGCATCAGCACGAACGCCCGCCCCCTCATCCGCGGATGCGGCAGCACCGGCGACCCCGGCCCCTCTCGAACCATGCCGTCATAGTCGATCAGATCGAGATCGAGGGTCCGGGCGGCGTTGGGAACCGACCGAATACGGCCGAATTCCCCTTCGATTTCATGAAGTTTCGCCATCAGGGACTCCGGGCCGGCCTCCCAGGAGACGGACAGGATGCCGTTGATGAAATCGGGCTGGTCGGAGGCCGGCACGGGGGCGCTGCGATACCAGCCGGACCGCGCCGAAACGGTGACGCCGGCCGTGTCGAGGCGCTCGAGCGCCGCCGCGCAGACCACGGCGGGCCCGCCGATGCCCGGAAGCTCCAAATTCGAGCCGATCGCGACGATCTTCATCCTTCACCCATGCCGCAAAGCTTTGACATATAATGGAAATGCTATATTTATGCGCCCAGTTCCCGAATGCGAATGTTAACGGCGAACGTGCCTTATTGAGGCAGCGGATACACGACTCATACACAACGGACTTCGGAGATGATGCATTTCGATAGTAACGAGCGCATTGCGTTGTTTATCGACGGCCCGAATCTCTATTCGGCAGCGAGTTCCCTCGGATTCGATATAGATTACAAGAACCTTCTCGACCTCTTCCGGAAGAGCGGACATCTGGTCCGCGCCTTCTATTACACGGCGCTGGCGGAAGATCAGGAATATTCGCCGATCCGGCCGCTGATCGACTGGCTGGACTACAACGGCTACACGATGGTGACCAAGCCGCTGAAAGAGCATACCGACGCGTCGGGCCGCCGCAAGGTCAAGGGCAACATGGACATCGAGCTCGCGATCGACATGCTCGAAATGGCGTCCCATATCGACCATGCCGTCCTGTTTTCCGGCGACGGCGACTTCCGGCGCCTCGTCGAGGCAGTCCAGCGCCGCGGCGTGCGCGTTTCCGTCGTCAGCACCTTCCGGGCACAGCCCCCGATGGCCGCCGACGAGCTGCGCCGCCAGGCAGACACGTTCGTCGAACTGCAGAATCTCGCGAAGGACATCGCCCGCGAAAACCGGCGCGAAGTCGACGAGATGCCGGCCGTCGTCCGCCGTCCGATCAATCGCGGTCCCACCCCGGCCGATCCGGAACCGGACTACGACGACGATGACGACGACGTCTATCAGGACGCGTGAGCACCGCCCCTGCCCTGCCGGAAGCGCCGGCACCCGACTGCGATCTCTGTCCGCGGCTGGTCGAATTCCGCGAACGCAACCGGGCGGCCTGGGCGGACTGGCATAACGCGCCCGTCCCGTCCTTCGGGCCGATCGACGCACGGCTTCTGATCGTGGGCCTCGCGCCCGGCCTCAAGGGCGCCAACTGCACCGGCCGGCCGTTTACCGGCGACTATGCCGGCGATCTGCTCTATGCGACCCTCGCGAAGTTCGGCTTCACCACCGGCGCCTACGACCGACACGCGGGCGACGGCCTCGGCCTCGTCGACTGCCGCATCGCAAACGGCGTCCGGTGCGTGCCGCCCGAGAACAAGCCGGTCGGCGCCGAAATCGCCGCCTGCCGCCCCTATCTCGTCTCCGAGATCGGCGCGATGAAAAATCTCCGGGTCGTCGTCGCCCTCGGCGGCATCGCCCACAATACGGTGCTGACGACGCTCGGCGAGCGGCGCGCGGATTACAAATTCGCCCACGAGGCGATGCACGAACTGACGAACGGCCTGATCCTCGCCGACAGCTATCATTGCTCGCGCTACAATACGAACACCGGCCGTCTCACCGAAGAGATGTTCGAGAACGTTTTCAGGACGATCCGGCAGACGCTCGACGGCTGACGCGCTCGCCGCTCAGGCGTACCGCTCTTCCTTCCACGGATCGCCGTCGTTGTGGTAGCCGCGGTCCTCCCAGAAGCCCTTGTCGTCTTCCGCCAGGAACTCGATGCGGCGTATCCACTTGGCGCTTTTCCAAAAATACCACTTGGGCACGACCGCGCGGACGGGCCCGCCGTGCTCCTTCGTCAGGTATTCGCCGTTCCACGAATGGGCGAGCAGTACATCCTCGTCGGCAAACCGGTCGAGCCGGATGTTGGTCGTATATCCGTCCGAGGAGTAGAACAGGCAATGCCGCGCGTCCTGTTCCGGCCGGCACATGTCGAGCAGGTGCGCCACATGGACGCCGGTCCATTCGTTGTCGTAGCGCGACCAGCCGGTCACGCAATGTATGTCCGACGTCATCGTGACCTGCGGCTGGGCGAGAAAATCGTCCCACTTCCAGCGGATCGGGTTCTCGACGAGGCCGTCGACGACGAAGATCCACTTGTCCCTCGGGATCTCCGGCTGGACGCCCAGATCGAGCACCGGCCACTTTTCGACGAGACGCTGGCCCGGCGGAAGGCGCTGGCGGTCCCTCCCGGCAGCGGAGTCTTCGGTCAGGAGGCGGCCGTCCCGCGCCCATTCCTGCTTGCGGCGCACGAGTTTCTCGTGATAGCCGGCCAATTTTTCGGGATTGTCGGGTTCGTCCGCCAGGGGATCAGCCCTTTTCGCGCATCAATCGCGCCTTCTGGCGATCCCAGTCGCGGCGCTTCTGCGTTTCGCGCTTGTCGTACGACTTCTTGCCCTTGCCCACACCGAGCTCGAGCTTGGCGATGCCGCGCCGGTTGAAATAGAGCTTGAGCGGGACGAGCGTCATGCCTTCGCGCTCGGCTGCGCCGAGCAGCTTGTCGATCTCTCGCTTCTTGAGAAGCAGCTTCCGCGGACGGCGCGGTTCGTGATTGAACTGGCCGGCCTGCTTGTATTCGGGAATATGGGCGTTGATCAGCCAGACTTCGCCCTTGTCGGCCTTGGCATAGGACTCGGCGATGTTCGCGCGCCCTTCGCGCAGCGCCTTCACTTCGCTGCCCGTCAGGACGAGCCCTGCCTCGACCGTATCCTCGATCTCGTAGCTATGGCGTGCCTTGCGGTTCTGCGCCGCGAGACGCTGCGCCGAAATGTCGGATTGCGCCATTCACGCAGCCGTCAGTTGAGCAGTCCGGCGTGCCGCATCGCGCACTCGACCTTCGCCCGCGACGCCTCGGTGATCGTCACCAGAGGCAGGCGAAGCTCTTCCTCGCACTTGCCGAGGAGGCTGGCCGCGTACTTCACGGGACCGGGATTGGCCTCGCAGAACAGGTCGGTATGGAGCGGCGTCAGCCGTTCGTTGATGCGCTGCGCATCCGCGACCCTGCCCTCCTGCCAGGCGACGTGCATTTCCGACATCAGCTTGGGCGCGACGTTCGCGGTCACGGAGATGCAGCCGACGCCGCCCTGCGCCAGGAAACCGAGCTGGGTCACGTCCTCGCCGGACAGCTGGCAGAAGTCGTCGCCGCAGGCGAGCTTCTGTTCGGTCGCGCGGCCGACGGCGGCGGTCGCATCCTTGACGCCGATCACGTTCTCCAATTCGGCGCAGCGGGCCATCGTCGCGACGCTCATGTCGATCACGGACCGGCCGGGAATGTTGTAGATGATGATCGGCAGGCCGATCTTGTTGATCTCCGCGAAATGGGCATAGAGCCCTTCCTGCGTCGGCTTGTTGTAATAGGGCGTCACGACGAGGGCCGCGTCGGCACCAGCCTCCTTGGCATGCTGCGTCAGCTCGACCGCTTCTGCCGTGGAGTTGGAGCCCGCGCCCGCGATCACCGGTACGCGCCGGTCGGCGACCTCGATGCACATCTCCACCACGCGCTTGTGCTCGTCGTGGCTCAGCGTCGGGGATTCGCCGGTCGTTCCGACAGGAACAAGGCCGTGCGTGCCTTCCTCGATCTGCCAGTCGACGAATTCGCCGAAGGCCTTCTCGTCGACTTCTCCGTCGCGGAAGGGCGTTATGAGGGCGCAAATGGACCCGTAGAACATGGCGGCCGGTCTCCGGAAAAATTGTTCCGTTTCAGTGTGGTGCACCATACAAGCCGACCTCGGCCCGGGCAAGCGAACCGGCAATTTCGGAAGCGTTTGTCGCTGCGGCCCGCGCGCGCTAGCATATCGCGCGAAATCGCCGTTAACCGGGATTTAACCGTACCCGGTGAGGCTTCGCCATGGCGATACGGGAACGGCGCTGAATGAAGCTTTTCGCGCATATACGCATGCTCGCGGCAACCGCTGCCCTGGCGGCGGTAACGGCCGTGGCGACCGCGCATGCCGCCACGCCGCTCTCGAAGAAGGACGCCGAGACGTTCGCCAGCGCCTACAAGGATGCCGAGCGCAACCACTGGGCGTCCGCCCGGCGGCACGCGCACCGGGTTTCCGATCCGATCGCCGCCGACATCGTCGACTGGATGGAAATGACGCGCCGCGGCAACAACCGGCGTTTCTCCGATTTCGCCCGGTTTATCGAAAAGCATCCGGAATGGCCGTACCGGAGCGCACTGCTCCGGCATGCGGAAGCCGCGATGGACGCAGGCATTCCGGACGCCGAAGCGCTGAAATGGTTCGACACCCACCCGCCCAGTTCGACCGACGGGAGCATTCGGCTGATCGCCGCGCTGATGTCGACCGGCCAGACGAAACGCGCGATCCCGATGATCCGTGAAACCTGGATCGACGGCACCTTCGGCCGCAAGCAGGAGCGCCGGTTCCGGCGGACCTACGGCAAGTACCTGACCAAGGACGATCACGTCTCTCGGCTCGACTCGCTGCTGTGGCGGGGGCTTCACTCGCAGGTCAAACGCATGATGCCGCTCGTCGACGAAATGCACCGGCGCGCCGGAATGGCGCGGATTTCGATGCGGGCGTTCAGCGGCGGCGTCGACTGGCACGTCAACCGCACGCCGGAAAAGCTGCAGAACGACCTGGGCTTCATATACGAGCGCGTGCGATGGCGGCGCCGCAAGGACCGCGACGCCGACGCCTACGATCTTCTGAAGGACGTTCCCGCCGATGCGCCCTACGCCGAGCTGTGGTGGACCGAACGTTCCATCCTGGCGAGACGGCTGCTGACGAAGGGCTACATCTCGGAGGCCTATCGCCTCGCGAAAGCCAACGGATTGTCCGAAGGCGCCCGCTTTGCCGAGGCCGAATGGCTCTCCGGCTGGATCGCGCTTCGCTACCTGCGGGAGCCCGACGTCGCGGCGAAACATTTCCAGGCGCTCGCCGAGAAGGTGAGCTATCCGATCAGCAAGGCGCGCGCGTCCTACTGGCTCGGCCGCGCCCTCGAGGAAGCGGGCGACCGCACCGCCGCCGCCCGTCATTTCGCCGCCGCCGCGAAGCACGAGACGACCTATTACGGGCAGCTTGCCGCCGCGCGCAGCGGCGGGCGCGTCGATCTGAGGAGCGCCGATGTCCCCGCGGACCGAGAGGCCGCCGCAGCCTTCGAAAAGGACAGCCGCGTTCGCGCCGCCCGCATGCTGACCCAGATCGGCGCAAAGGACCTTGTCCGGCCGTTCGTCGACCGGTTGACGGCCGAAGCCGGGACGCACCACGCCTACCGGCTCGTCGCGGAGCTCGGCGCGTCGCTGCAGCGCCCGGACCTGAGCGTCCGCGCCGCGCGAAAGGCCCAGATCGACGGCATCCTGCTCGCGGAGTTCGCATACCCGGTCATTCCCCTTCGAAACGGGACGCCCGAACAGGCGCTCGTCCACGCGATCGCTCGGCAGGAAAGCAATTTCGATCCGCGCGCGATCAGTCGCGCCGGCGCGCGCGGGCTGATGCAGCTCATGCCCGGGACGGCGCAGTCGGTCGCCCGGCACCTGAAGGTCAAGTTCTCCGGCAACCGGCTGACCTCCGATCCCGCCTACAATCTCCGCCTTGGCCGCGCGTATCTCGCGCAGATGCTGGAACGCTTCAACGGCTCCTACATCCTGTCCATCGCCGCCTATAACGCCGGTCCGGGGGCCGCCGGCCGCTGGACCCGCGAATTCGGAGATCCCGGCGATCCTTCCACGGATGCGATCGACTGGGTCGAGATGATCCCCTATCGCGAGACGCGCAACTACGTTCAGCGGGTGCTGGAGAACCTTCAAATCTACCGGTTTCGCCTCGAAGGCCCGCTCCTGTCGGAGGCGATCGTCAAGGATCTCGCCCGCTAGGCCCGCTCCCGTTGCCGCGCGCACCCGCGAAAGCTAAGTTAGCGCGAGCAAGGAGCCTCCCGATGCCCGATCCCAGTTTCGACGCCGTAAAGGCCTGCGTATTCGACGCCTATGGCACGCTGTTCGACGTCCACTCGGCTGCTGCGCGCCTGCGCGGCGAGATCGGGGACAAGGCCGACGAACTGTCGAATCTCTGGCGTCAGAAGCAGCTGGAATACGCGTGGCTCCGCAGCCTGATGGGCCGACACGAAGATTTCTGGCAGATCACCGGCGACGCGCTGGACTTCGCGCTCCAGAAAACCGGCATCGACAATCCGGGCCTCCGGGCGAAGCTCATGGAGCTTTACCTGCAGCTCGAAGCCTATCCCGAAGTGGGCGGCGTGCTCGACGCGCTTCAGGGCGCCGGCAAAAAGACCGCGATCCTGTCGAACGGCGCCCCGTCGATGCTGATCGCGGCGGCCAAGACGGCCGGGATCTACGGCAAGCTCGACGCCATCCTCTCGGTCGAGGATGTCGGAATCTTCAAGCCGCACCCGTCGGTCTATCAGATAGCGGTGGACACGCTGAAGGTAGCGCCGAACGAAATCGCATTCATGTCGTCGAACGCCTGGGATGTCCACGGCGCTGGCGCGTTCGGCTTCGTGGTCGCGTGGGTAAACCGGTTCTCGCAGCCCCGCGAATACCTGCCGGCCAAGCCCCATGTGGAAATCCAGACCCTGTCGGATCTTCCGCCGTTGATCGGGACCTGATGCCCTACGTCGAGCGGCGTGTCACCACGCAGGACAATCTGTCTCTATACCTCCGGGATTACGGCGACTCGCTAAACCCGCGCGCCCCTCTCCTGTGTCTCGGAGGGCTTACGCGGAATTCCAAGGATTTCGACGGGCTCGCCGAACGCTACAGCCGCGACGGACGCCGGGTGATCGCCCCTGATTACCGGGGCCGCGGACGGTCCGACTACGATCCCGACCCGTACAACTACGATCCGCGGATCTATCTCCGCGACATCCACGACATCCTGTCGGCGTTGAACCTGCACCGCGTCGTCGTCGTGGGCACGTCGCTCGGCGGCATCCTCGGCATGGGCATGGGAGCGGCGATGCCCGGGGCGCTTGCCGGCGTCGTCCTGAACGATATCGGCCCCGAGGTTGAAACCGGCGGCCTCGCGTTCATCATCGGTTACATGCGGGAAGACCGGCCGCAGGACAGCTGGGACGACGCGGTCGAGACGATCAAGAAAATGCTGCCGAACCTGACGTTCCAGGATGAAGGCATCTGGCTAAAGATGGCGCAGAACACGTTCCGCGAATGCGACGACGGCAAGCTGCGGTTCGACTGGGATGTCGACATCGTCAAGCCGATCCTCGATCCGTCCTACGAAGTTCCCGACATGTGGCCCATCTTCCGGTCCCTCAAGAACGTGCCCGTCCTCGCGCTTCGGGGCGCGGAGTCCGATATCCTGTCTCCCGACTGTTTCCGCCGCATGCAGGAATTCAAGCCGGACATGATCGCGGTGGAAGTGCCCCGGTGCGGCCACGTGCCGACGCTCGCGGAGCCGGAATCCAAGGCGGCGCTCGATGAATTCCTCGGCGCGCACTGACGGGTTGCCCGATATCGACGACGTCCGGGCCGCAGCCCGGCGGCTGGCCGGCATCGCTGTCAGGTCCCCTCTTCTGGAATCGCCCAGGCTGAACGAACGGGCCGGCGCGCGCGTTCTCCTCAAGTGCGAGATGTTCCAGCCGATGGGGGCCTTCAAGATCCGGGGCGCCTGGAACCGCATCGCGAAACTGCCGGAGGAAGAACGGAAGCGCGGCGTCATCGCGTTTTCGTCCGGCAATCACGCACAGGCCGTGGCGCTGACCGCCCAGCGGTTCGGCATTCCGGCGACGATCGTGATGCCGTCGAACGCGCCGGCCGTGAAGATCGCCAATACGCGCGCCTACGGGGCGGAAGTCGTCCCTTACGATCGCGACACGCAAGACCGGGAGGCGATCGCCGCCGACATCATCGGGAAGACCGGCGCCGTTCTCGTTCCGCCGTTCGATCATCCGGACGTCATCGCCGGACAGGGGACGCTGGCGCTCGAGATCGTCGAACAGTGCGCCGAGACGGGGGTCGTGCCGGACCTCGCCGTGGTGCCGTGCTCCGGCGGCGGCCTGATCGCCGGGTGCGCCATCGCGCTCCACGACGCCTGGCCCGATCTGAAAATTCAGGCGGCGGAGCCTGCCGGCTTCGACGACACGGCCCGCTCCCTCGCCTCGGGCGACCGCGAGAGAAACGCCCCGGGGCCGCCCTCGATTTGCGACGCGCTGCTGGTGGAAATGCCCGGCAACCTGACGTTCGAGATCAACCGCGCGCACCTGTCCGGCGGCGCTGCCGTGACCGACAGCGAAGTGATGGCCGCGATGCGCGCCGCCTTCGAGGATGCACGGCTGGTGGTGGAGCCGGGGGGTGCCGCGGGACTGGCAGCCGTCCTGCACGGAAAGGTCGACGTCGCGAACCGCACTGTGTGCGTCGTCCTGTCGGGCGGCAACGTCGACCCCGCCCTGTTTGCCGACGCAATCCGCGCCGGCTAGCGATCAGAACGCGCTTTTATCGACGTCGGTGACGACCAGGTCGAGTTTCGGGTCGTTGTCCTCGCTCTCGAACCGGCGGCAATGGCCCTCGAGCCGCGCACCGGGTTCGATCGCCAGCGTGTCGTGAAGGACGTCCCCCTCGACGCGCGACGACCGCGACAGCGTCACGGAGTCCGCCCGGATCTGCCCGATCACTTCGCCATGAACAAGGCAATCGTCCGCAACGACCGCGCCGTTGACCTTGCCGGATTCGCCGATCGTGAGTTTCGCGCATTTGATGTCACCGGTGAGGATCCCGTCGATCTGGACCTCGCCATCGGAGTCGATATCGCCCGTGACCTGCATGCCGTTGCTGAGGATGGAGGGCGTTCCGCTCGAACGCCGCTCTCCGGGTTCCTTATCCTTTGAAAACATCTTTCCCCGCTTTCAGAAATTTCATCGGATCTACGGTGTCGCCGTCTACTACGATCTCGTAATGCAAATGGGTGCCGGTACTGCGGCCTGAATTGCCCATCTCGGCAATCTTATCGCGAAAATCGACTTCTTGGCCGCGTTTTACGTGTATCCGCCGCAGGTGACCGTAGCGCGTCGAAATACCGTTGCCGTGATCGATCTCGACAAAACGGCCGTACAGGCCTTTCCAGCCCGCGTATTTGACGATACCGGGTGCGGTCGCGAAGACAGGCGACCGGTAGCGGGCGCCGAAATCGAGCCCCCGGTGCATCGCCACCTGTCCATTGATCGGATCCTTGCGCTTTCCGTAGCTGCTGGACACGTAATAGGCGTCGAGGGGCGCGATCAGCGGTACGCTGCGGATCGTCTTCCGCAGGCCCTCGAGACGGTCCAGATGCCCGCCCGCTTCCGCGAGCGCGAGCTCTAGCGTCTCGTCGGGCGTGGTCTTGTTTCCGTTGGCGCTGCGCTCGGCGGCCTCGAACGGTCCGCCCTGCGCGGCGGAAGCGCCGCCCTGGGCCGCCAGCAGCCGTTCGACGTTTACGCCGGTAGAGGCGAGAATTTTGGTAAGGCGCTCGCTTTCGGTCTGGGACGTCTCTGCAAGCCTGCCGAGAAGCTCGGTCTGCGTGTCGCGCAGATCCGCCAGTTTGCCGTGAAGTACCTCGACCCGCTCGCCGAGCTTCATGCCTCGCTCGGTCGCGTGCTCGCGGTCGTTGAGCGCTGCCGACAACTGCGCGCCGGTCGCTTCTAGCTCGCTCGCCAATGCCTGATTGCGGGACTTGGCCCCGTCGAGACTGCTCTGCAT
>JAYPTI010000003.1:0-52655 GCA_038133505.1 Alphaproteobacteria bacterium | reverse complement strand
TTGGTCGCCTGTGGATCGTCGTTGATCCGGATCTTGTCGAATCTGGCATCCAGCCGGAAGGCGGGCAGCGGCGGAGGGGCGCCGGTTTCGGTCAACTTGGCGATGAAGGGGCGCGCGTCGAACGCGTCTCCGCCGGCGTCTATCTCCCAGCCGGCGGCCGGCGACCGGGCCGCTTTTAGGGAACAGCTGTTCTCGCCAAGTCGGAAACGGTCGACCTGTAGGGAAGCGAGCGTCTCGCCGTCCGGCGAGAATTCGGCCGAGCCTGCGGCGGAGAAACCTTCCGAGTCTATTTTCACGGCATCGAGCTTCACCAGCTTGTCGTCGCGAAAGCTAGCCGACACCTCGGCGGTCGATGCCACGCCGCCCGGCTTGATCCAGTTGAAACCCGGAATCGTCAGGGATGCGCCCTCGAGGTTCATGCTTGCCGCAAGCGAGCGATTGCCGTCGAGTCCATCGCGCACGGCGATCCGTGCCGGCACGGGCCCGTTCAGAATGTCGGGAAACTCGATCCCGAACTTGTTCCGAAGCTTCGCGTCGAGCACGAGACCGAGAGAGAGTTCCCGGCGAACCTCGGGGGCTTGTCCGAAATATTCGTTCCAGATGAAGCGAACGGGCGTTCCGAGGTACTGCGCCGCCCCTTCGGCCTTCAATGCGGCATTGTCGACCGTAAGCATCGCCGTGCCGTCGTCGATCCCCTCCCCGGCCACGACGTTCGGAAGGGTCAAACCTTCAATCCGGGAGGTGGAAACGACCGCGACGTCGGCGCCGGCCAGTTTGTCGATAAGCGGCAGCGTCACCTTCAGGCGCGTCGACTGGCTGCCCGCCGTCCCCTCCGGCGTCAGCCCCACGTTCGACAGAAGGTCGAGCCTCGGATGCGCGAGCAGTTCCAGGGCGTCGCGGACGGGTCCCCGGATCACCGTCGTGACGGACAGCCATTCCTTCGGAGCGCCTATATCCCAGATATTGACCGCCCCGTCGGATAGCTCGAGGGTACCGACCCGCCCGGACCTGACGGCGAAATCGAAGCGGCGCGTGCTAAACGTTGCGGTCGCCTCCGCCTCCGTTATGGGCGGTAGAGGCGCCAGATAGCGTATCGTCGCGCCGCCCACCGAGAACCTGCCGCCCAGAGAATCCACCTCGAAGGCGCCCGCCCGCTCGCCTTCCAGGTCGATATGGGCGGTGACATTGGCAACCGCGTTGCGTACTTCCCCGCCCCGGATGTTGGCCAGGACCCAGTTCCTGCCGTCGGCGACGGCGTTCTCCGGCCAGTATTTGCCGAGACTGTCGACCTTCAGGCTGTCGACATTCAGCGACGCGACCACGGAGGCGAGCGGACCTGCCCTGGTCAGGGTCGCGGTAAGGGCCGCGCTGCCGTCGGCGAGACGCACCCGTCCCGACGAGAGGGTTATCTGGTCGGGAGCGCGCGAAATATTTCCGGCAAATTCGGCGCCGCCAATCGCGATCGGTTTGAGGCCGCTTCCCTCGATCGCAACAGTGCCCTTCCCGGCGGTCAGGCCGAACGCTCCGGCGAGCAGGTTTCCCTCGGTATCCGCGGTCGCCGTGAGCGTACCGCGCAACGGCACATTCGCGGCCTTCGCGGCAGCCAGTTCGGGGAAGCTGCCGGCGACGAGCGACGGATTGATGCCGGAGAAATTCAGCCGCGCCTCGATCCTGCCCTGGTCTTTCAGGAACTGCACGGATGCGTTCAGCTGGGGTTCGCCGGGCAAAGAAGGTTCGAGATCCGCCACCGCGAGAAGCCCGTCAGGGCGGCGGGTCAGCGATATGTCGGCGTGCCGCGCTCCCCAGGTGACGTTCATTTTCCGGTCGTTTACCCGGACCGCACCGTCCAGGACTCGAATCCGGTTCAGAAACCGGAACGGGCTGTCAGGGCGGGCCGGCCCGGAGAGGCTGTCGATCAGCGGCCGAAGCGCATTTTCCTGCGGCGCGTCCGACGCTTCCGTCCCCTGTTCCGAAAGCGCGCCGAAGCCGAGCCGGATATCGCCCGCTTCCGCACGCACCAGCAGAATCCGCGGCCGGATGATCTCGAGACTGGTCGGTGCGATCGCGCCCTCGAGAAGCGCTCTAAAGCTCAGGCTGAGGGAAACCTCCCGGATGCGTGCGAGGCGTCCGCCGTCGGGCGCGCGGAAGTCGAGTCCCTCGGCGCGGAGATCGAGCGCCCGTTCCCAGCCCGCCCAGGTCAGGAATACGTCCTCGACCTGCACGCGAACCTGGCCCGCCTCGTCGTTCAGAACGCGATCCGCATACGGAAGGAAGAACTTGAGGGAAACCGGCCCTTGAGAGATGCGCCAAGCGGTGCCGACAAGAAGAATTCCGACAAGGGCAAGAATGCCGATGATCGCTTCAAGGCAAAGGATGGACGTTCTTCTGAACATTTCCCGTTCGATCGGCGCGGGGCGGAACACGGCAGCTTGACGTGCCCGGACGCTAAACGCAGTGTGGTGAAAATAACCCCAATTTGAAACGTTTCAATTGCCCGATATCGCGGAAATCTGGACCGATTCGGAGACGCCGCCGTCGCAGGCCGGCGACGCCGCGCTTGCCGACGTTCATTTCCAGCGTTGGCAAGAAGCAGCGGACCGCTGCGACGACGAAGCCCTCCGAACGTTTGCCGGCGAGGCCATTGAACCGGGAGCGTCGCGGGCACTCCTTACCGCCGCATTCGGCAACAGCCCGTTCCTCGGCCAGGCGCTGATATCCGACCTGGGCTTCGCGCGGCTGCTGCTTGAACGCGGGCCAGACGAAGCCCTTTCCGCAGCGCGTAACATGATTCCCGGAGAAGGTGACTCCCCGCCGGCGACGAGCGGGAAAGACAACCTCATGAAACGGCTCCGGATGGCGAAACGCCGGATCGCGCTGACCGTCGCGATGGCGGATATCGCCTCCGTCTGGCCGCTCGACAGGATCACGGGAACGCTGTCCGATTTCGCCGCCGACGCGCTGCAGGCGGCTTGCGACAACCTGTTGCGGGGCGCCCACGACAAGGGCGATCTCGCCCTCCCGGATCCCGACCGGCCGCACCTCGATTCAGGACTTGTCATTCTCGGCATGGGCAAGCTCGGCGCCCGCGAACTCAACTACTCGAGCGATATCGACCTCATCATCCTCTACGACCAGACGACAGTGCCCTATACGGGCGACAGGGGAATGCAAGACCTGTTCACCCGCCTCGCCCGCAATCTCGTGGGGTTCATGGACGAGCGGACGCGCGACGGCTACGTGTTCCGCACCGATCTCCGCCTGCGTCCCGACCCCGGCTCGACTCCGCCGGCCATGTCGGCGCTTGCCGCCGAGACCTATTACGAAAGCACCGGCCAGAATTGGGAACGCGCCGCGATGGTCAAGGCCCGGCCGGTTGCCGGCGACATCCAGGCCGGGCTCGCGTTTCTCGACGTGCTGCGGCCGTTCATGTGGCGCCGGCATCTCGATTTTGCGGCGATCCAGGACATCCAGTCGATCAAGCGGCAGATCAACGCGCACCGCGGCGGCGGCGAGGTGGCGGTCGCCGGCCACAACGTCAAGCTCGGCCGCGGCGGCATCCGCGAGATAGAGTTCTACGCCCAGACGCAGCAACTCATCTGGGGCGGGCGCGATCCGGATCTGCGCGTTCGCGGCACGCTGGAGGCGATCGACCGGCTCGTTGCCGCGGGTCATGTCGAACCCGAAGCGGCCGCCGACCTGCATGCGGCATACGAATTCCACCGGCGGCTGGAACATCGCCTGCAGATGGTGAACGACCAGCAGACCCACGTCGTGCCGGAGTCGCCGGAAGACATCGATAAACTCGGGATATTTCTCGGTTACGACGGCGGTGCGGCATTTTCGGCCGACTTCACGCATCACATGCGGGCGGTAGAGCGCCACTATGCCGCCCTTTTCGAAGACGACGGCGACCTTGCCGGCGCGGGCAATCTGGTCTTCACCGGCGGCGACGACGACCCCGACACGCTGAAGACGATCGCGGAGATGGGTTATGCGGAGCCCGCCCGCGTCTCGGCGATGGTGCGCGCCTGGCATACCGGGCGTCACCGCGCGATGCGCAGCACGCGGGCGCGTGAACTGCTGACCGAGCTCGTGCCGTCGATCCTCGAGGCGTTCTCCTCGTCGCCGACGCCCGATGCCGCTCTGCTGCGGTTCGACGAATTCCTCCGCGGCCTGCCCGCGGGTGTGCAGCTCTTTTCGCTGTTTACCGCGCACCCCGGCCTGTTCGACCTCGTCGCCGAGATCATGGGCGCCGCGCCGCGGCTAGCAACCTGGCTCAGCCGCAACCCGATCCTGCTGGATGGCGTGCTCAGTACCGACTTCTTCGACTTCCTGCCGACCGCCGACGACATGCGGCGCGATCTCGACGAGGTGCTTTCGCAGGCCCGCGATTTCCAGGACATCCTCGATATCGAACGGCGCTGGGCCAACGACCGCGTCTTCCAGATCGGCGCGCACATGCTGCGGGGCCGGCTATCGCCGGTCGACGCCTCGGGCCCGCTTACCGATGTTGCGGACGTCTGCCTCTCGGCGCTGCTGCCGGCTGTGGAGGCCGACTTCGCGGAAACCCACGGCCGCATCCCGGGCGCGACCATGGCGGTCGTCGCGTTCGGCAAGATGGGCAGCCGGGAGATGACCGTCGGCTCCGATCTCGACCTGTTGTTCGTCTACGACGTGCCGGCGGACGCCGACGCCTCCGACGGCCCTCGCCCGCTGTCGCCGGGCCAGTACTACGCGCGGCTCAGCCAACGCTACATCGGCGCGATCACGGCGCCGACGGGCGAGGGAAAACTGTACGAAGTCGACATGCGGCTCCGGCCCGCCGGCAACGCCGGCCCGATCGCCTCGTCGCTCGAAGCGTTCTCGAAATACCAGCGCGAAGACGCGTGGACCTGGGAATACCAGGCGCTGACGCGGGCACGCGTCGTGTGTGCGGAGGGCGACCTCGGCGAACGCTTCGAACGCGTCATCCGGGAGGTCCTGTCGACGCGGCGCGACCCGGATAAGCTAAGAGCCGAGGTTGCCGAAATGCGCGAACGCATGCGGAAGGAGCACGGCACCGACGACATATGGTCGGTCAAGCACCTGCGCGGCGGCCTCGTCGATATCGAGTTCGTCGCCCAGTACCTGCAGCTGCGTCATGCCGCGGACAATCCAGAAATCCTGGCGCGGGACACGATCGCGGTCCTCGACGAAGCGGCCGACTGCGGTGCGCTGGACGCCGCCGCCGCGGACGAGCTGATCCGCGCCGCGCGGCTCTGGCGCAACCTGCAGGGCATCCTGCGGCTGACGGTGGAGGAAGGCTTCGACGAGCAGACCGCCTCCCTCGGCCTCAAGACGGTGATCCGGCGCGCCTGCGGGGCGGTTGACTTCGAAACGCTGAAGCAAACAATGCGGGAAGCCGCCGCGGACGCTACGCGGAATTACGAAATGCTTCTGGGACCGGTCGAAAGCTGAACCCCGAAGCCTCAACAGGGAGGAAGTCATGCCGAGCAAGAACATCACCAATACGACCCGGGCCAACGAAACCTACGACGGTAACCTCGCGGAACCCGATGGCGACGGCAAGGCTCCCGGCCTGCTCCTGATCACCGCTATCTTCGGCATCGACGACGAGATGAAGGAGCTGTCGGACGCCTGGGCGAACGACGGCTTCATCGTGTCCGTCCCCGATATTTTCTGGCGCGTGATGCCGGGCCCGACGGCTGACTTGGAGAAGGCGTTCGCGCGCTACGAAGCGTTCGACTTCGACCAGGGCGTTAAGGACATCGAAGACCTTATCGGCGACCTGCGCGCGCATCCGCGCTGCAACGGCAAGGTCGCGGTGCTCGGCTTCTGTTTCGGCGGCCGCTACGCGCACATCGCGACGTCGCGCCTCGGCGCCGACGCCGCGGGCGCCTTCCACGGCACCATGATCGGCGAACATCTCGACGAGGTCGACAAGGTCGGCGTTCCCGTCAGCTATCACTTCGGCGCGGAGGATCCGGTCGTGCCGATGGAAGAGGTCGAGGCCATCAAGGCCGCGTTCGCCGGGCGGGCCGGCGCCGAGATCGGCGTCTACGACGGGGCCGGCCACAACTTCTCGATGCCTTACAAGCAAGGTTACGTTCCGGCGGCTGCCGCCGCGTCGCGCGCTTCCGTCCTCGCCTGTTTCAACACGCTCAAGTAGGAGACACGCATGGCACTCAAGGCCGGAGACAAGGCGCCCGCTTTCAGCGGGCCGACGGACGGCGGGGGAAAGATCTCGCTCAAGGACCTCAAGGGAAAGAAGGTCGTTCTCTATTTTTACCCGAAAGACATGACGCCCGGCTGCACGACGGAGGCGGAAGGCTTCCGCGACGCCCTGGCAAAATTCAGGAAAGCCGGGGTCGAGATCGTCGGCGTTTCGAAGGACAGCGTGAAGCGGCACGACAACTTCAAGGCCAAATACGACCTGCCTTTCGCGCTGCTGAGCGACGAGGACGGCACCGTGTGCGAGGACTACGGCGTCTGGCAGAAGAAAATGAACTACGGCCGGGAATATATGGGCATCGTCCGCTCCACCTTCCTGATCGACGAGAAGGGAAAGATCGCGCAGATATGGGACAAGGTCCGCGTGAAGGGCCATGTCGACGAGGTGCTGGAGGCGGCGCAGGCGCTGTAATCCCTTGCCATCCGCTGCCTCAGCCCGATGACAGAACAAGGACACCCGCCGCCCGGGGGCGGAATAGCCTGGCTGTGGCCGATAATCGTTCCGGTCGCGCCAGTCCTTTTCGCCATTGCGCTGATGGAGGTCGTGTCCGGTCCCGCCATCCCAGCGCTTACGGAAACCGCCGCGGGAGCCGACGCGGCATTAAAGCATTCGGGCGCCCGGCTGGTCTTCGCGGCAGCGGTAGCCGTCCATACGGCGGTATGCATCGCGGCAATGGTTTATTTCGCGGCCCAGATGAGGCGAATGGGAAACGCCGGCTCCTACAAGGCGGCACTGGCGGTCCTCGCCTTTTCGCTGTTCGTGCTGGGGGCCATGGTCCTGTTCGCCCATGTCGAACCGCGGCTGACGATCTACCGGCTGACTTTCTTCGAAATCGACCGCGTGCTGCGGGCGTCTTCGCTCGCATCGGACCTCGCCGGCGCCGGACCCCCCGGTTCGTTTTCGCCATTGGCCGTGGCGGTGCTTTTCCCCAGCGGACTGGCAATCGTGAGCGTCGTGTTGGCGGCCGGAGTATGCGCCGTCGTTTTGTGCCGTCATCGCCCTGCCAAAGGGGGCGCAAGCAAGGAACTGTTCCAGGAAAGCTTCGAAACCCTCCTCCGGTGTTTCTACGTGCTCAGCGCGGTACTGGTGACGAGTACCGTCGCCGCGATGCTGTTTTTTCAACTGGGGACGGACGTCGTGGCCGGTCCGAAAAGGATCAGGGACGCGTTCGCAGCGTATGCGAGCGGGCTCGCGACCTTCTGGGGCGCAATCTACACCGCGACGTTGTTCTCGGCGTTCGTGACGCCGATGGCGTTGCTGTGTTTCCGGGCGCGATCGCACGCGTCGGAAAATTCTGGAAAGCGATTGCCGCTGTTTGGTGACTGGCTTGCAGATTACGGCCTCGACACGAAGATAGCCGCAAATCTGAAAAACATTATGGCGCTACTTGCGCCGCTGCTGGTCGGGCCGATCGGCCAGTTGGCCAATGCTGCTGGCGCGTGAGCCCTGTGCCCGTGCGATGAGTGCCTCCATATCCACACCCGATCAGAGCGTAAAGTCGCGCACCCTTGCGGAGGCCGCCATCGCGGTCCTCGAGACGGCCGACGCGGAAGCCAAGGCGGCCGCCGCACAAAAACTTGCCCGCGACTGGCTCGCCGGCCGCCTGGAGCACGCCGGACGGGGAACGCCACCCGACCGCCCGGCCCGGCCCGTCCGACCGGAACTCCGCCGTCCCGGCGATATGCCGAAGCGCGGCCGCGGCGGGAGCGAGGCCGGCCGCATCGCTCTCCTCCACGCGCTCGCCCATATCGAGCTCAACGCCGTCGATCTCGCTGCCGACATCCTCGTCCGTTTCCCCGATGCGGATATGCCGCGCACTTTCCACGACGATTGGGTGAAGGTTCTCGGAGAGGAAGCCAGCCATTTCCTGATGCTGGCGGGCAGGCTCTCGGAGCTCGGCGCGGCCTACGGGGACCTGCCTGCCCATGACGGGCTCTGGCAGGCGGCGCAGGACACGGCGGACGACCTGCTTGCCCGTCTCGCGATCGTGCCGCTGGTGCTCGAAGCGCGCGGCCTCGACGTCACGCCCGCGATGATCCGCAATTTGCGCAAAGCCGACGACAACGCCTCCGCCGACGTCCTGGAGATCGTCTACCGCGAGGAGATCGGCCACGTCGCCATCGGTCGCCGCTGGTTCGAGACGCTGTGCCCGGGTGACCCGGTAGCGACCTGGCGCAAGCTGGTAGGGGAACGCTTCCGCGGCGCGCTGAAGCCGCCGTTCAACGACGCGGCGCGGGCTGAAGCGGGTTTCGGAGCGGCGTTCTACGCGCCGGCCGACGCCGACTGAGGCTCAGATCGCCTCTTCCAGCAGGTCGGAGAGTTCCTCCGGCGCGTCCACCATCACATCGTGCCCCGCTGAAACGCGGCGGACGTCCCAGTCCGCCTCCTGGCTCAGGGGGTCGGCGAAGCGGCCGAAGCTGCTGTTCGGGTGACCCTCCGCCAGGATGTACATCTTCTTCGGCACCGACTTCCATTTGCCGGTCAGGTGCACGTGCTGGGTGAACGTCTTGATCGGCTGCGGCACGCAGCGGCGCTCGACCCACTCCGCGTTTTCCTCGGCGATCCCGAAATAGTCCGCCGGCATCGGCGGCACCTTCCAGCCGTCGCCGTGGGTCGCGACCTCTTCGCGCACGTGCTGGGCGCGTTCTGCCGGCCAGCCGTCCATCAGCGACGCACCGTCTTTGGGCACGAACGCATCGAGCCAGACGGCGGAGCGGAAGGCGTCGGTGCGCCGGTCGAGCACCGGGGTAATCACCATGCCGCCGTAGGAATGTCCGCATAGCACGACGTCCGACAGCTCTTCGGCGTCGAGCACCCCGATCACGTCGTTTATATGGGTTTCGAGATCGACGTCGGGAGATGCTAGATGAGCCCGATCGCCGAGCCCTGTCAGCGTCGGTGTGTGAACCTCATGTCCCCGGCTGCGCAGGATGTCCGAGACGCGGCGCCAGCACCAACCGCCATGCCACGCTCCGTGTACGAGCAGAAACGTCGCCATACCTCCCTCCCTTTTTATCGAACTTTGTTCGAAAACCACTTTGATGCAGATCGCCGGCGGACGCCAGCGCGCACGAGACCGGCGTCAGTGCCGTTGCGGCAGGTCCAGGAAGGCGTAGCGATCGCCGCTGGTCACGCGGATATTCACGACGTCGTCGTCGCGCAGCACGGTGTAGCGCACCTCGACCCCTGCCTCGCCCGCCGACCACAGCGTCCGGTAAATGTCCGGCAGATTGTCGACCGGCACGCCCTCGATGGAGAGTACGGCATCGCCCGGCCGGAAGCCGGCGCGGTGGCCGGGACCGTCGTTGGTGACGCCGGTGACGTACAGCCTGTGCTCGGCCTCGTTGACGTGAACGCCGACCCACGGCCGCGGCGCACGCGCCGCCCGCCCCGAGCTGATCATGTCGTCGTAGATCGGCAGCAGCTCGTCTATCGGGATGAACATGTTGCCCGGCCGCGCGCCGCCGCCGGGACCGAGCGGCTCCTCCAGATAGAGCGAACCGATCCCGACCAGCGTGCCGTTGCGGTCGATCAGCCCCGAGCCGCCCCAGTAGGGATGCGGCGGCACCGTGTAGAGCGCTTCGTCGAGCATGTACTCCCACGGCCCCGCAAAGGGCTGTCGGGCCGTAAGCTCGGCGCCGATTGCCTGGTCGAACCCGCCGTAGCCGGAAACCACGACGTCGTCCCCGACGGAAAGTTGGCGAGCGCTGCCGATGGGCAGCGGCGGGAGGTCGAGCGGATCGAGTGCCCGGACCATGCCGAACCCGGTTTCGTGGTCGTAGGCGATCGCCTCGCCGACCACGGGCTCGCGGCGTCCCAGGATCGTGATCGTCACGTCGCGCGCTTCGACGATCAAATAACCGACGGTGAGAATAAGACCGTCGTCATCAATGACGACGCCCGCACCCTCGCGTTCGGCGCCCAGGGTAGCGGCGGTGACGCAGCGTTCGTCGACGTCGGCATGCAGGCGGACGATGGAGCCCAGCGCGCTGTCGAGGTCGAAGGACAGCGACGACCGGTCCGGTCGCGGCGCGGCGGCGAGTGCGGGATGAAGGAGCTGCAGCAGCCCCGCCGGCCGGTGGCCGTTCGCCATCGGAACGCCGCCCGCCATCAGGCCGCTTCTCCGCCCGCTTCGTTCGCCTTGCCGCCGACCCTTTGGGCGAGTGCGGCCGCCATGAACTCGTCGATGTCGCCGTCGAGGACGCCCTGCGTGTCGGAGGTCTCGACCTCGGTCCGAAGGTCCTTGACCATCTGGTAGGGGTGCAGCACGTAGGACCGGATCTGGTGGCCCCAACCGATATCGGTCTTGGCGTCCTGTTCGGCCTGCGCCGCTTCCTCGCGGCGCTGAAGCTCGGCCTCGTAGAGACGTGCGCGCAGCATGCGCATGGCCTCCGCCCGGTTCCGGTGCTGCGAACGGTCGGTCTGGCAGGCGACGACGATGCCGGTCGGAATGTGGGTGATGCGGACCGCGCTGTCCGTCGTATTGACGTGCTGGCCGCCCGCGCCCTGGGACCGGTAGGTGTCGACGCGGAGATCCTTCTCCTCGACCTCGACCTCGATGTCGTCGTCGATCTCGGGATAGACCCAGACGGACGCGAAGCTGGTGTGGCGGCGCGCGCTCGAATCGTACGGCGAGATGCGGACGAGGCGATGAACGCCGCTCTCGGTCTTCAGCCAACCGTAGGCATTGTGACCCTGAACGCGGAGCGAGGCGGACTTGATCCCTGCCTCTTCGCCGAAGCTCTCTTCCATCAGCTCCGTCTTGTAGCCTTTGGCCTCGGCCCATCGCGAATACATCCGGAACAGCATCTGAGCCCAGTCCTGCGACTCCGTCCCGCCGGCGCCGGCGTGAACCTCGAGGAAGCAGTCGTTGGCGTCCGCCTCGCCCGACAGAAGCGTCTGCAGCTCCTGCGTGGCGGCTTCCTTCTGGAGGCGCTGGAGGGTCGCCTCGGCGTCGCGCACCACGTCCTCGTCGCCCTCGGCTTCGCCGAGCTCGATGAATTCGAGGGCGTCGTCGAACTCCTGGTGGAGCGACTTGAACTCGCCGATGGATTTTTCGAGATGGTTCCGCTCGCGCATCACCTTCTGGGCGCGTTCGGAATCGTTCCAGAGGTCCGGGTTTTCCGCCTCTGCGTTCAGCTCATCTAGTCGTCTTTCGGCCTGATCGGGGTCAAAGATGCCTCCTCAGCAGTGCCAGCGACTGCTCGATCTGGTCGGCGATGGACTGAATTTCAGCGCGCATGCGTGTCGTCTTCCTCGTTCTTGCGTTGTTACCGACGCCGTGACCGGCGTTCGATCAATAGAGATCCCGCAGATTCTGCGACCGGCGGACCGGATTTTCGACCGACTGGGACGGCGGCGGCGGATCGACGACCACCGTTCCCGACGATGTCGGATCCGACACCGTCGCCCGGCCCTCGATTATATCCCGCAGCGAGGGGCGTGCCACCCCGCCGGTTATGGGTAGCGGCGCCTCTTCCCGGTAGACCTCGTTGTCGGTGCCGAGAACGGAACCGTTGGCCGTCGGTATGGTGCCGGGCAGGAATGCCTCGAGGATCACCGATTTGGAATTGCCGCGCGCCGGAAGCCCGGTCGCCTGATCGACGCGGACGAGCTGGATGCCCTTTGGAACTCGGAACGGGACGGGCGGTTCGTTCTTGAGCGCATCGCCCATGAAGGACTTGAAGATCGGCGCCGCCACGGAAGAGCCGGTCTCATGGCGGCCGAGCGGCTTCGGCGTATCGAAGCCGACGAACACGCCCACGGCCAGGTCCGGAGAGAAGCCGATGAACCACGTGTCCCGGCTTTCGTTGGTGGTTCCGGTCTTGCCGGCGAGCGGCCGATTGAGCGATGCGATCCGCCGCCCGGTGCCGCGCTTCACCACGCCCTCGAGCATCGAGACGACCTGATAGGAGGTACGCGGGTCGGCGACCTTCGCGCGGAGATCGGACAGGACCGGCACGTCGAGCGCGTCCGGCTTCACGTTCGCGCATTCGGGGCAGGAATAGTCGGCATGGGCGAGAACGTTCCGGCCGCTGCGATCCTGAATCTTGTCGATCAGCGTCGGCTCGATGGCGTGCCCGCCGTTGACGAGCATGCCGTACGCCGCCGTCAGCTTGAGAAGCGTCGTCTCCCCGGCCCCCAGCGACATGGCGAGAAGCTGGGGAAGATCCTCGGTGATGCCGAACTTCCGGGCGTAGTCGGAGACCGTATCCATGCCGATCTTCTGGGCGAGACGGACCGTCATGACGTTGCGCGATTTCTCGATCCCGACACGCAGCGGGCTGGGACCGTAGAATTTGTCGGAATAGTTCGCGGGCCGCCACGGACCGAGGCCGGGCCCTTGATCGATCACGAACGGCGCATCGAGGATCATGCTCGACGGCGTGAAGCCGTTGTCCAGCGCGGCGAGATAGACGAACGGCTTGAACGCGGAGCCGGGCTGACGTCGCGCCTGCGTCGCGCGGTTGAATTCGCTGTTGTCCGCCGAAAACCCGCCGGCGAGCGCGACAACGCGTCCGGTATGCGGATCGAGAGCGACGAGCGCGCCGTTGATCGCGGGGATCTGACGCAGCGCATAGAGATTGTCCTCCGCCTGCCCCTCCGTCGCCGGCAACTTCTCGACGGCGACGACGTCGCCGGGCCTCAGGATGTCGGCAGGCGCCTTGACGGCCGGTCCGCGATTGCCCTTTTCGTCTACGGGCCGCGCCCATTTCATCTCGGCAAGCGGAATGAGGCCCTCCTCGCCGTCGCCGAAGACGATCATGGCGCTGCTCTCCCCAGTCTCGGTCACAACGGCGGGCAGCCATTCGCTGAGGTCGCTGGGGAACGGCACCTTTGCGAGCGCGGCCACCCAGTCCTTGGAGAGATCCACCTTGCCGAGCGGGCCGCGCCAGCCGTGCCGGCGATCGTAGGCGGACAACCCGCTCCGCAGCGACAGCTCGGCAATCTGCTGGAGGCGGGGGTCGAGCGAGGTGCGGACCGAAAGTCCCCCGTTATAGAGGCGGGTCTCGCCGAACTGGGCGACCAGGCGGCGGCGCACCTCCTCGGTATAGTAATCGGCCCGCGCGATGACGGTTCGCGATTTCGGCCGCGCTTCCACCGGCTTGGCGATTTCGGCGTCGGCCTCGGCGCGGGAGATGTAGCCGTCCTCGGCCATCCGGGTCAGCACGTAGTCGCGCCGGGTGCGCGCGGCCTCGGGCCGACGCAGCGGATGATAGTTGTTCGGCGCCTTGGGAAGCCCCGCCAGGAACGCCGCCTCTCCGACGGAAAGATCGTCCAGCGACTTGTCGAAATAGGTCAATGCCGCCGCCGCGACCCCGTAGGAGCCGGCGCCGAGATAAATCTCGTTGAGATAGAGTTCGAGAATGGTGTCCTTGGAGAACGCCCGTTCGATGCGGAAGGCGAGAATGATCTCCTTCGCCTTGCGGGCGATCGAGACCTCGTTCGTCAGCAGGAAGTTCTTGGCGACCTGCTGGGTGATCGTCGAGGCGCCGATAGGGCGGCGGTTCGAGCCGACGTTGCGGAGATTTGTGACGACGGCGCGCAGGACGCCGACGAAGTCGACGCCGGAATGGGTGTAGAAGCGCTGGTCCTCGGCCGACAGGAACGCCTTGATGACCCGTTTCGGGATCGCGTCGACCGGAACGAAGATGCGCTTTTCCCGGGCGAACTCGGCCATCAGGCGGCCGTCGCCGGCGTGGACGCGGGTCGTCACGGGCGGCTGGTAGTCGGCGAGCTGGTCGTACTTCGGCAGGCCCTTCCCGTAATGGTAGAACCCGTAAAGCACGCCGCCCGTCGCCGCGACAGCGAGCACGACGAGCGTCAGGAAAATTGCGGCAACTACCCTCATTGATCCCCCGTACAGCGTCAGACCATACGAACGCGCTGATCAGGAACGTGGATAGACTTAATATATTGCGAAATTAAGATTTTGCTACTTCGCCCGACGATCGGGAAACACGCATAGGAACAGGTTAACGACGTTCGGCGGCCTGCTGGCGCTCGAAATACTGGCTGATGGCTTCCGCAATCGAGCCTGCCATCAGGCCGCGCGTCTTCGGACTGCGCAGCATGCGCTCGTCCTCGCGGTTGGACAGGTATCCGAGTTCGACGAGAACCGACGGAATATCTGGCGCCTTGAGCACCGCAAACCCTGCGAAACGATGGGTATTCCGCAGCATCCGTCGGTGCCGCGCCAGCTTTTCGACGAGGGTTTTGGCGAAGACGGCGGACTCGTTCATCGTCTCGCGCTGGGCGAGGTCGATCAGGATATTGACGACCTCGTCGGGCTGCTCGTCGAGGTCGATGCCGGCGATGACGTCGGATTTGTTCTCCTTGGTCGCCAACGCGGCCGCTTCCTTGTCCGAGGCGTTTTCCGACAGTGTGTAAACCGAGGTGCCGCGCACGTTGCGGTTCCCGATCGAATCCGCGTGGACCGAAATGAACAGGTCCGCCCCGGCCTTGCGCGCGAGGGCGATCCGGTCGCGCAGCCGGATGAAGACGTCGCCGTCTCGCGTCAGCTGGACCCGGAACCGTCCGGTCGCGAGCAGCTGGCGCTGCAGTTCCTGCGCGAAGGCGAGGACGATGTGTTTTTCCCAGACGCCGGACCGGCTCATCGCGCCCGGATCGACGCCGCCGTGACCGGGATCGATCATGATCAGCTTGCGGCCCGGGCGCGGCTTCGGAACGACGGGACTCGGGGCCGGGTCCGGAGGCCGCGCCGCTATCTGCGGCGGCGCCGGAACCGGTGCCGGTTTGCGGTAGCCCTTCATGAAGGTCTCTTGCGTCGTCCGCGTCATGTCGACGACCAGCCGGAAGCCGTCGCCCGGCTTGGACGGCGGAAGAACGAAGGATTTCGTCACCTGCACGGGGCCGGCCGTATCCACCACGACGCGCGAGGTCCCGGGCCTGAAGAGGCCGAAACGCATACCGGTTACGAGTCCGTCCCGCGGCGGGCGCTTCACGCCGGAAGACCACGTCACTTCGGAAAGATCGACGACCACGCGCCACGGGTTGGGCAGCGAGAACGTCCTGAAATCCACGGTTCCGTCGAGATCGAGAACGAGGCGCGTCTTGGTGGCATAAACGCCGATCCTCACGCCCTGCACCTGCGGCGCGGCCGCCTCGGCCACGGAATCCGCCAGCAGCGGGAAAACGACGGCCACCGCCAGCCCGATCCCTCGTATCACGTTTCGCAACTTGTACATTTAGCGCGCCAAGCCTCGGGACACACAAAATATACCCCAAATCACCTCGAATTTTCAACGCCATGAGCAAATCGGCGTTTGAATTAAGTTGTGCGCGAGAAGCGGCAGGTCTATTGTGGATTTTGCGAACGACCGCGGACGAACCGGAAGTTTTTTCCGGCAACCCGCGCGACCCTCTTACATTGGATCGACTGCCCGGCCGACAGCAAGTCCATCGGGCACCGACCGATAACGCGAGGCGGCCGCG
The DNA here is from genome assembly GCA_038133505.1 of Alphaproteobacteria bacterium. Classification (GTDB taxonomy): domain Bacteria; phylum Pseudomonadota; class Alphaproteobacteria; order MPNO01; family UBA830; genus JAYQUR01. The sequence goes on along the minus strand of JAYPTI010000003.1, from coordinate 36,967 downwards.
CGGATCGTTCACGGCATATGGAAACCGAGGACCGGGCCCGAGGAGGGTCTCAGGCGACCCGGAGAGTCCCCGCCCTGGAGGCAGCGCCCGCAAGCGATTGCCCCATTTGGCAGGTAGACGGAGGTCCCGCCGGTCCGACAGGTACGGAACGCAACCGATCCGCCGTTCGCCAGACGGTTGCGCTTTCGTGCCGGAGAAAACGACATGTCGAAGCGCATGCTTATCGACGGCGCGCACTCGGAAGAAGTCCGGGTCGTCGTCACTCAGGGTAACCGTCTTGACGAATACGACATCGAGACGTCCTTCAAGAAACAGATCAAAGGCAACATCTATCTCGCCAAGGTAACGCGGGTCGAACCGTCGCTGCAGGCGGCGTTCGTCGACTTCGGCGGCAACCGCCACGGCTTCCTGGCCTTCAGCGAAATCCATCCGGACTACTATCAGATCCCGATGGAGGACCGGCAGGCGCTGATCGAGGAGCAGGAAGCGCTCGAGATGAAGGCGCGCGCCGCCCGCGAGCATCTGGAAGATATCGACGGCGAGTTCGACGAGGACGAACACGAGTCCGACGCCCGGTCGGAAGATGCCGAACCGGAAGCGGAAGAAGACGAGGCACATGACGCCGAGGAAACCTCGGCGAGCGGCGACGACGAGGATTCGTCCGAAGACGACGAAGCGCCCGACGAGGACTTATCGGAGAATGCCTATTCGAGCGCGACGAAGGCCGACGACGGCGAAGAAGCATCCGACGAAGGCGAAGATCACGACGAACGCGACCCCGATCCGGTGGCCGCCGATCCCGACGTCGCCGAGGCCCTCGAAGCCGCCGAAAGCGCGGCGCCCCGTCGCACGCGGTCGATGCGGCGGTACAAGATCCAGGAAGTCATCAAGCGGCGGCAGATCCTGCTCGTTCAGGTGGTCAAGGAGGAGCGCGGCAACAAGGGCGCGGCGCTCACGACCTACATCTCGCTCGCCGGCCGCTACTGCGTGCTGATGCCGAACTCTTCCCGTGGCGGCGGAATCTCCCGCAAGATCACCAACGCGAAGGAACGCCGCAAGCTGCGCGATACGCTGAACGCCCTCGACATTCCGCAGGGCATGGGCGTGATCATCCGCACCGCCGGCCTCGAACGCAGCAAGGCGGAAATCCGCCGCGACTTCGAATACCTCATCCGCGCCTGGGACGAAGTGCGCGAAGTCACGCTCGAATCGACGGCGCCGGATCTCGTTTACGAGGAAGGCAACATCATCAAGCGGGCCATCCGCGACGTCTACTCGAAGGACATCGACGAGATCCTGATCGAGGGCAACGACACCTACCAGACCGCGAAGAAGTTCATGCGGCTGATGATGCCGAGCCATGCCAAGCGGGTGCAGCCCTACCGGGACGAGCAGATCCCGCTCTATCAGCGGTTCCAGATCGAGCAGCAGCTCGACGCCATGCACAATCCCGAAGTGCAGCTAAAGTCGGGCGGCTACATCGTCATCAACCCGACCGAGGCGCTGGTCGCCATCGACGTGAACTCCGGCAAGTCGACCCGCGAGCGCAACATCGAGGAAACCGCCCTCAAGACCAATATCGAGGCGGCCGACGAGGTCGCGCGCCAGCTCCGGCTTCGCGATCTCGCCGGGCTCATCGTGATCGATTTTATCGACATGGAGGACGGCCGCAACGTCCGCAAGGTCGAGCGCCGGCTGCGCGATGCGATGAAGGTCGACCGCGCGCGCCTGCAGATCGGTCACATCAGCAATTTCGGCCTGCTGGAACTGTCGCGTCAGCGTCTGCGGCCGAGCCTGCTGGAAACCAGCTCTCAGGTATGCCCGCACTGCCGCGGCACCGGCAACATCCTTTCGACGGAATCGATGGCGATGCGCGTGCTCCGCGCGATCGAGGAAGAAGGCATCCGGATGCGGTCCAGCGAGATCACGGTCGGCGTGCCGCTCGAGGTCGTGCTCTATATCCTCAACTACAAGCGCTCGACCCTGGTCGAGTTGGAGGAACGCTACGGTTTCCGCGTCCTGCTTGAAGGCGACGACTCGGTCATCCAGCCCGATATCCGCATCGAGCGGGTGAAGGGCCGGCCGGAACCGTCGCAAAAAGCGAAAAGCAGAATCGACGCGCAGATCGTCGACATCGAGCCCGATATCGACGAGGACGAGGACGAAGAAGACACCGACGACGAAGCCCCCGCGGAGGCCAAGGAAGACGCGCCCAAGCGCGGCCGCCGCCGTCGCGGTCGCCGGCGTTCGAATGCCGGCGAAAAAGCCGCCGATGCGGAGGCGTCCGAAACGGCTGACGCCGTTGCGGAAGACGGAGAGACCGACGCACAGGCCGGCGACGGCGAAGAGGACACGGCCGACGGCGAGGAGAAGTCCGGCTCGCGGCGTCGGCGGCGCGGACGCCGCGGCGGACGCCGGCGCAATCGCCAGGGGCGCGATCAGGAGAACGCGGAGGCCGAGGACGGTGCTGCGGATGAGACCGCCGATGCGGACGCGGCGGCCGACGACGGCGACCGCCTGACGAACGGCGCTGCCGAGGCGGACGAAACCGACGCGGGCGACCTCGAAGAGACCGCCGAAACGACGGCCGCGGCAGACGAAACGCTCGACGAAGCGGCCCCGGAAGAGGCGCCGGAAGAAGCGGTCGCCGAAGCGGCCGAGACGCCGGACGTCGAACCTGAAGCCGAGGAACCGGAAGCGGCGGCAGAGGAGCCCGTGGCCGAGGCCGAAGAGGAGCCCGAAGCCGAGCAGGAAACGGAGCGCGAGCCCGAACTTGCGACGGCGGCGAGCGATTCCGGCCCCAAACGCCGCGGATGGTGGCAGCGGATCGTCGAATAGGCGATCCCGCGCCGCGATCGCGGCGCCGTCCTCCTATCCCTGTAGCCAGGCTCCCAGCCGGCGGGCGGCTTCCGCCATCGTCTCGGTGTCGCCCGCAAAGGAAATCCTGACCGTCGCATTGCCGCGATGCGGATCGAAATCCGTGCCGGGCGCGATCGCGACCCCCGTCTCGTTGAGGAGCCGGCGGCAGAAATCCTCGCTGTCGTTCGTCAGGTGCCCGACCTCGGCATAGATGTAGAACGCCCCGTCGGCTGGCGCGAGCCGGTCGAGCCCCGTCTTCGGCAACTCACGGAGCAGAAGCTCCCGGTTCGCCGCATACCGTGCGACGTTCGCGTCCAGCTCCTCCCGGCAGTCGAACGCATGCAGCGCCGCCCGCTGCGACAGCGCCGGCACCGAGATGAAGATGTTCTGCGCGAGACATTCGACCGAACGGTGGAGGTCCTCGGGAATGACCATCCAGCCGACCCGCCAACCGGTCATCGAGTAGTATTTCGAGAAACTGTTGATGACGAACGCATCGTCGGTGACGGAGAGCGCCGTCGTGCCCGGCATCGAATAGGTTATTCCGTGATAGATCTCGTCCGAGATCAGGCGAATTCCGTGGTCGGCGCAGTAAGCGGCAAGCTCCCGCATCTCTTCCGCACTCAGCATGGTGCCCGTGGGATTGGCCGGGCTCGCGACTATCAACCCGTCTATCGGCCCGTCGAGCCTCTCGAGGGCTGCCGGAACCGGCTGGTAGCGCTCCGCCGCCGTCGCCGGAACGCCGACCACCTCGAGGTCGAGCGCCTGCAGAATATTGCGGTAGGCGGGATAGCCGGGCTCGGCGAGAGCGATACGGTCGCCGGCATCGAAGGCCGACAGAAAGGCGAGCATGAACCCGCCGGACGACCCGGTCGTGACGACGATACGGTCCGGGTCGACGTCGAGGCCGTGCATGTCCCTGTAGTAGGCCGCAATGCGCGCGCGCAGGGGATCGATGCCCAGGGCCTCGGTATAGCCGAGGCGGTCTTCCGTCAGGATCCGGCGCGCGGCCTCGATTACCTTCGACGGCGCTCCGGTGGACGGCTGGCCTACTTCGAGATGAAGAACGTCGCCCCCCTCGGCCTCGCGCCGGTTCGCCTCGCGCAGGACGTCCATGACGATGAACGGCGCAACGGCGCCTCTCGCGGAACGTTTGAGCGCCATCTCTAGAAACTGGCGCCGACGGCGAGACCGGAGCTGCCGGGTTCCACCGCATAGCCGCAGAGTTCGGGGTCGGCGTCGATTCCGGTCGGACAGTGGATCATGTTCGTCCGCGCGCCGGCCAGGGCCGGCGCCGCTGCCATGGCGTCGGTCAACGACGTGCCGCCGATGACGCGCGATGCGGTCGAAAGCGCACGGGCTTCCGCACCCGGGCTCCCGCCCGCCGCGGTTAGCGCGGAAATGATGTCGCTACGCGGCTCGTTGACGAGAATCGCCACCAGGCCCGGATACTGCAGACCCGCCGGACGCGGACCCGCCTGCAGAATGCCCGTCTCGCCGATGATGCGGCCGTGCTTCAGCGCGTCATGCGCGCCGACGGCGCAGGCGGCCGCGCCGCTCTTGTTGTCTATCGCGGCGAAACCGATACTGTCGCCGTCGGCCGGCGAAATCGCTGCCCCGACGCTGGCGGACGGGTTGCTCGCCAGGCCGTTCCACAGCTCGAGCGCCGCCGTCGCCTTGGTTCCGGCGGGAAGGTGAAGCGTATGATTTCCGACGACCGTCTTCTCGGTCGTGAGCCAGACCGGCCGGTAGTTTCGAATGTCGCCGACTGTCACCGGAACACCGACATTCCGGCTGAGACCGTCCGCGATGCGGCGCGCCACGTCGCCGGTATAGAAATCGCCTGCCCCCCGGAAGCGGATCGCCGCGAGCACGGAGGCAAGCTGCACCTGCTCCAGCGTGCCGCCCTCGGTCAGCCTCTTGCCGTCCTTGTAGAACAGCTTCTTCATTTCCGGAGACGCGAAGGCGGTCTCGGGCGCCGCCGCGAGGGGCCGCGCGAACGCCCTGGAAACGGGATGGCCGAACCGGGCGAGCTGCTCGGCGGGCTGTATCAGGCGCGCCCATTGCAGCCGACCGTAACGGGCCTGCAACGCGTACATCGCGCGCACGCCTCCAGGCACGGCGATGGTCCGCCCGCCCCGGCGTATCAGCAACGGCCTGAACTCTATCGCCTCGACGCCACCCTTGCGGTCGGACTTCTGGACGATGCAGACGCCCTCGCCGCCGAGACTCCCGGCATCGGGATAGGTAACGGCAAGCGCGAAATACATGGCGACGGCGGCATCGACGGCACTCCCGCCTGCGGAAAGTACGTCGCGGCCGATCAGCGAAGCGCGCGGCTCTCCGGAGACGACGCCGCCGAAATTGCCCTCGACGTGGCCGATCTGGCCTTCGGGCGGCGCATCGGAGGAACAGCCGGCGAGAACCGCGGCCGCCAATACGCCGCCGATCGATTGACGGAGGCGGAAGCCATACCTACCTTTCAGAGGCATGATGCGATTGAGAGCACTCCCGGTGCGCAAAGCGTATTTCTCCCTGTCGGGTATCCGTTCGAGCGTCTTGTCCATGGTCGCGAAACGGGCGGTCGGCATTGTTGTTTTACTGCAGGCCGCGCTGTTCGCGACCGGGTTGTCGGCCCCGTCGGCGGCGCAGGGGCTGATCCGGGACGCTGAAATCGAACATACCATCCGGGCATACGCCACGCCACTTCTGCGCGCCGCCTCGCTGGTACCGGAAGACGTTAATTTTCATCTTCTGAGAAGCCCGGAACTCAACGCGTTCGTCGCCCGCGGCCAGCGTATATTCCTGTCGACCGGCCTGCTGATGCGATCCGAACACCCCGGCCAGGTCATCGGCGTGATCGCGCACGAAATCGGCCATATAACGGGCGGCCACCTCGCCCGCCTGGAAGGCGCGATCAGCGACGCCGAGGACCAGGCCCTGATCGGATCGATCATCGGCATCGCCATCGGCGTGCTAGCGGGCGACCCGGGCGCGGCGGCGGCCGGTTCCGCCAAGGCGCAGGACATCGCGCTCCAGAACCTGCTCAAGTTCAGCCGGACGCAGGAACGCTCGGCGGACCAGGTCGCGGTCAATCTGCTCGATCAGACGCAGGCTTCGGCGAAGGGATTGCTGGAATTCTTCGAAGTCCTCCAGGACCAGGAGCTGCTCCATCGGTCGCGGCAGGATTCGTATGTAATCACCCATCCGCTCACCCGGGACCGGATCGCCTTCATGGAGGATCATGTCGCGAAATCGCGGTACTCCAACGCGGTAATTCCCTCGGCACTCAAGGCGGAACACGACCGCATGACGGCGAAGCTCGCCGGCTTCCTCAATCCGACATCGAAGACACTCCGCGACTACAAGGCCGACGACCCGTCCGTGGCCGCGCGCTACGCGCGCTCGATCGCCTACTATCGCGACGCGAACCTCAAGGAGGCATTGCCGCTGATCGACAGCCTGATCGCGCAGATGCCAGACGATCCCTGGTTCCAGGAACTCAAGGGTCAGATGCTGTTCGAGAACGCGCGCGGTGCGGAGGCCCTTCCCTTCTACCAGAAGTCGGTGGACCTGAGGCCGAACGAGCCGCTGCTGCGGGTCGGTCTCGCCCATGTCCTGATCGAACTCGACGGGCCCGGCATGATTCAGAAAGCGGAGGCGCACCTGAAACAGGCGCTCCGCCGCGAACGGTACATGCCGATCGCCTGGCGGCTGGCGGCGATCACCTACGGCCGGAACGGCGAATTGGGCCTTTCCGCACTGTCGCTCGCGGAATACAACCTGCTGACGGGCCACCCCTTCGACGCGATGGGACAGGCGCAGAAGGCGATGCGCCTGCTCAAGGAAGGCGAACCCGCCTGGCTCCGGGCGCAGGATCTTTTCGACACCGCCGAACGCCAGCACAAGAAAAACAGGAAGAACTGACGATTTCCGCGGTTCAAGCAGAATTGACCGTCAATTAGCGTTTCGCGCGCTATGTTGACACAGCACTCAATGCGCGCCCGTGCCGGGCGCGCCGGCAAAGGAACGAAGATGTCATACCCCGCTCGATCCGGCCTATCGCGACGCATCCGCGCGCTCTGCTGCGGCATGCTCGGCGCAGTCGCGCTCTCGTTCGCCCAACCGGCCGCCGCGGCGGGCCCCGCCTCGCCGGCCGACAAAGCTGCGATGGAGCAGGTAATCCGGGACTACCTCCTCGAAAACCCCGAAATCATCATGGAGGCCATCGCCAAGCTGCGGGAGAAGAAGCAGCTTGCCGAACAGCAGGCGGACAGGCAGGCGGTGGTGTCGAATACGGACGTGATCTACCGCGACCCGACCTCCCCTGTCGGCGGAAACCCGGCGGGCGACGTGACGATCGTCGAATTCTTCGATTATCGATGCGGCGTCTGCCGGCGGGTGCACCCGATCGTGAAAGAGCTCGTCGACGGGGACAAGAATATCCGCCGCGTCTACAAGGAATGGCCCATCCTGGGTCCCGATTCCGTCATCGCCGCGCGCGCCGCGATCGCCGCGCAGAAGCAGGGGAAGTATTTCGAACTTCACACCGCGTTGATGCAGTCGCGAACCAGCCTCGAGGAACCCTCGATCCTCCGCATCGCGGCCACGGTCGGACTCGATGTCGACCGTCTCCGCAAGGACATGGGCTCCGCCGAGACCAACGCGATCCTCCAGCGGAACTACGAGCTTGCGGAAAAGCTCAAGCTGAACGGCACGCCGTCGTTCCTGATCGGCGACCGTCTCATCCGCGGCGGCCAGGATCTTGAATCGATGCGCGCCATCGTCGCGCAGATCCGGGAAAAGAAATAACCGGGGCCCATCGGCCGTCAGGCGCGGCGATCTCCGGACGAATCAATCCGGTTGCTTGGACGGCTGCGCGGCGTCGAACGCGTCGAGCGCCATGCACGCGTCGAAAATCCGCATGATCGTCGGGAACGGCGCGAGGTCGCATTCGTAGCGCTGGGCGTTGAACACCTGCGGCACGATGCAGATGTCGACCAGGCCCGGCGCATCGCCGTGCGCGAACGTGCCGGTTTCCGAATCCCGGGCGAGATGCGCTTCCAGCGCCTTTAAACCCTCCGCGATCCAGTGCGGATACCAGACCTTCTCGATCGCCTCCTTGTCGGCGCCGATGGGCTTCGACAGGAACTTCAGCACCGCGAGATTGTTCAGCGGATGGATATCGCAGGCGATGATGTCCGCGAGACCGCGAACCCGTGCGCGCGCGACCGGATCGGCGGGCAGGAAAGCCGGCTCGGGGTGCGTCTCGTCGAGATACTCGAGGATCGCCATCGACTGGAACAGCGACGCGTCGCCGTCGATCAGCGTCGGCACGCGCGCCTGCGGATTGACCTTCAGGTAATCCTCGCCGAACTGATCGCCGCCCGGCAGGCTGATATTGACGTGGTCCCAGGACAAGCCCTTGAGGTTCAGGGCGATGCGGACGCGAAAAGCCGCCGACGACCGCGAAAATCCATAGAGTTTCATTGTGCTCCCCTTCGATCCCGAATTGCTGCGTTGGCGGCAGTGTAAGGGGAGGCGCGCAGGCGATCCAGCCGGGCGCGGAACGCATTTATCCGGCGCCGGCCCGCTCCCTCTTCGGGCCGCCCGACGCGAGCAACAGCGCGCGTGGCCGGATGAGGGAGCGGGCCGGATCCGCCCGAATTGAGGCCTGCTCAGATGTAATATTCGTTGAGCGGCGGGAAGCCGTTGAAGCCGATCGACGCGTAGGTCGCCGTGTAGGCGCCGGTCGACAGGAACTCGATCTTGTCCCCGGCCTGCAGCGCCATCGGAAGCTGGTAGTCCGCTTCCTTGTAGAGCACGTCGACTTCGTCGCAGGTGGGACCGGCGATCACGACGGGGCCGACCGCCCCGCCGTCGTGCGGCGTGGTGATCCGGTACTGGATGGACTCTTCGTGCGTTTCGGGCAGCCCGCCGAACTTGCCGACGTCGAGGAAAACCCACCGCTTGCCCGGACCGCGCGATTTCTCCGCGACAAGGACGACTTCCGTCTGCAGGATACCCGCGTCGCCGGCAATGCTCCGGCCGGGTTCCGCCACGATGCGCGGCGGGCGGTTGCCGAAATACTTAACCACGGCGGCGCGGATCGCCTCGCCGTAGGCCGCGACCGGCTCGATATCGTTGCGGTAGCGAGCGGGAAAACCGCCGCCGATATTCATCATCTCGAGCTTGATGCCCCGGGCACCGAGATCGCTGAAGATCGTCGCCGCGCGTCCGACGGCGACATCGTATTGGGTGAGGTCGCGCTGCTGAGAGCCGACGTGGAACGACACTCCGATCGGGTTCAGGCCTTTTTCGCCCGCTTCCGACAAAAGCTCGATCGCCATATCCGGCTCGCAGCCGAACTTGCGGGACAGCGGCCAGTCGGAGCCGACGCCGTCCATGAAGATCCGACAGAAGACGCGTGCGCCGGGTGCCGCAGCGGCAAGCTTGTCGAGCTCGGCGCGGCTGTCGAACGCATAGAGCTGGATGCCCTGCTCGAAGGCCCGCGCGATATCCCGCTCCTTCTTGACGGTATTGCCGAAACTGACCCGGTCCGGCGATACGCCGAGGTCGAGGCAATGTTCGACTTCGTAGATGCTCGCCGCATCGAAGTGCGAGCCCATCCCCATCAGCATGGAAAGGATTTCGCGGGCCGGGTTGGCCTTCACCGCATAGAAAATGTCGGCGTGGGGAAGCGCCTGCGAGAGCGCCCGGTAATTCTCGGACACCACGTCGAGATCGACGACCAGACACGGCGTCTCGGGTCGGCGTTCTTCCAAAAATCGGCGGATTTTCTCGGTCATTTCGCTTGCTCCACCCCGCCGCACGATCGCGGCATTTTCAGGGTGGCGCGTTTTAGTCCCAAGCGCCCGGCGTTACAAACGGAAAATAGACCCGGCGCGAAAAAACTCAGAGCCCGGTCTGCAGATGATACAGGCCGTACATCATTCCGCCCGCGAGCGCCAGGATGAACAGGCTGATATAGAACAGCCTGACCGGGCTGGACTTCTTCCGGATCGCGCGTTTATGGGCGTGTTGGCGGCGGACGATTTCTTCCTTCTGGCGCTGCGCGCGATTCTGCTGCGCCTGCTGGCGGGCCTGCTTGGACTTGCGCAGTTCGGCAGCGTTGTTCGCCTCGACCTTGCTGCCGCGGAAGATCGTCCGGGTCCGGGTCTGCTGGGTCTGTTCGACGAAGATTTCCTCGATGACGCGCACGCCGGAATACCGGCCGCTCTCGTCCATGCGGCTCGCCTCGAACATCGCGAGGTCGCGATCGTCGAAAACGGAATCGATCTTCCACTTACCGCTTTGGTAAGTGTGGATCTCGAATGCCTTCATATCCGACATGACTGTGTCCCGGGTCCCCTCTTGCCGGTCCTATTCCCCGCTGACTTCCCGGCAGTTCGCGGCGCCGAGAAGACCGGAGATCGTCCGTCCGTCATCGCTCATCGGCAGGATGATGCTGCGATAAAGCACCTTCTTGCCGTCGTATTTCTTGAACTCCCCGCCGCGCGAAATCGGCACGCCGCGGTGGAGGATTTCCGGATAGTACGCGGCCGCATGTTCGACCAGCGTTCCCGCCGGAAGGTCCGAAAGCCGGTTGTTGACCCCGTCGTACGGCATGTAGTCGGCGAGCGCGTCGCCGACCATGCGGACGACGGGGTCTTCTTCGTAGCCCAGGAAGTCGAGCACGAAGCAATACGGCCACATATCCTCGATCTCTTCCGGATCGACGCAGCTGAAGGACGGAAAATCGTCGTCGTCCTGCCACTGACACCACCGCGCCAGAAGGCGCAGAACCATCCGGCGCTCCATACCCTGCGGCGCGTCGGAATTCTCGGAAGGTTTGTTCAAGGTATCCATGCTGCGAAAACTGCGGCAATAAGGTTAAAGTCCGGTAAAATTCAACCTTTCATTACAAACGGATAAAGCGCCGCCGAATACGGATTTCGGGTGAACCGAATCGTTTTCGCCGGATGCCGAGAAAACGGCGGTTTTTGGCCCGTTGCCGAACCGAGTCCGATTGCGGTACTGCTGTAGGAGCACATTTTCAAGGTGTCGCCGTGGCCGATTCCGTAAGACTGCTGATATTGAACGGGCCGAACCTCAACATGCTCGGGGTGCGAGAGCCGGAGATCTACGGCCACCAGACTCTCGACGACATCCGCGCGATGTGCGAGGCGCACGCCGCGTCCGCCGGCGCCGAAATCGATTTCCGTCAGAGCAACAGCGAATCCGAGCTGGTCGGCTGGATACAGGAAGCCCGCGAAACCGCGGACGCCATCGTCATCAACCCCGCCGCCTTCACCCATACGTCGGTCGCAATCATGGACGCCCTCCTCGTCTTCGGTAAGCCGGTCGTCGAAATCCACATCTCGAACATCTTCCAGCGCGAGGCGTTCCGCCATCACTCGTACATTTCCGCCGCCGCGCAGGGAATCATTTCGGGATTCGGCGCACACGGCTATGTTCTGGCCATTGATGCGGCTTGCCGCATGACCGACCCGGCAGAGGGAGCCTGATGCCCAGCAATTTCGACGTCGACCCGGAACTCGTCCGCAAGCTGGCGGAACTTCTCGGCGAGACCGGACTGAGCGAAATCGAGTACGAGAGCAACGGCAGACGGATAAGGATCGCGCGGCAGACGGGCGCCGTCGTCGCCGCCCCCGTCGTCGAGGCGCCGGCCGCCGCACCTGCCGCATCCGGCGGCGATACGTCGGAAAAGACGTCTGCGGCCGCCAACGGCACCGTCGTCACCTCGCCGATGGTCGGCACCGTCTATCTGTCGCCGGAGCCGGGCGCGGAAGCATTCGTCAAGCCCGGCGATACCGTCTCCGAGGGCCAGACGATCCTGCTGATCGAGGCGATGAAGACTTACAATCCGGTGCGCGCGCCGCGCGCAGGGAAAATCGTTCAGATTCTGGTCTCGGATTCGACACCGGTCGAATTCGGCGAAGAGCTGATGGTCATCGAGTAGCGCGAAAGGCGCCCCGAAGGTCCGGCGGAATGTTCGAAAAGGTCCTGATCGCAAATCGGGGAGAGATCGCGCTGCGCATCCATCGCGCGTGCCGCGAGATGGGCATCGCCACGGTCGCGGTCCATTCCACCGCCGACGCCGACGCGATGCACGTCCGGCTTGCCGACGAAAGCGTCTGCCTCGGACCGCCGGCCGCCAAGGACAGCTATCTGAACATTCCCGCCATCGTGTCGGCCGCGACGATCGTCGGCGCCGATGCGGTTCATCCGGGTTACGGATTCCTGTCGGAGGACGCAAGCTTCGCCTCCATCCTGGAAGAGCACGGTTTCACGTTCATCGGCCCGACCCCGGATCACATCGCGCTGATGGGCGACAAGGTCGCGGCCAAGAGGGCCGTTCAGGAAAACGGCGTGCCGGTCGTGCCGGGCTCCGAGGGCGCGCTCGACAGCCCGGCTGAGGCGCGAAGCGTGGCCGACCGGATCGGCTATCCGGTCCTGATCAAGGCGGCCGGCGGCGGCGGCGGGCGCGGCATGCAGGTCGTCCGCAGTGCCGCCGAGGTCGAATCCGCCTATACGATGGCGCGGACGGAGGCAAAGGCGAGCTTCCGCGACGACACCGTCTACCTGGAGAAATATCTCGAGAAGCCCCGCCACATCGAGGTGCAGGTTTTCGGCGACGGACAGGGCGGCGCCGTGCATCTCGGCGAGCGCGACTGCTCGCTGCAGCGCCGTCACCAGAAGGTGCTGGAAGAAGCTCGGTCCCCTGCGCTGAACGACGCGGAACGCGAGAAAATCGGACAGATTGCGTCTTCTGCCGTGCGGGCGATGGGATACCGGAATGCGGGAACCATCGAGTTCCTTTACGAAAACGGCGAGTTCTACTTCATCGAGATGAATACGCGATTGCAGGTCGAACACCCGGTGACCGAAATGATCACGGGCATCGACATGGTGCGCGAGCAGATCCGGGTCGCGGCCGGCTCGAAGCTGTCGTTCGAACAGTCCGACATCGCCTTTTCGGGCCACGCGATCGAATGCCGCATAACTGCGGAACACCCAGAGACATTCGTTCCGTCTCCCGGCCGGGTCACCGAGTACCACCCGCCCGGGGGCCTCGACGTGCGCGTGGATTCCGGCCTCTATTCGGGCTACGTGATCCCGCCCTACTACGACAGCCTCGTCGCCAAGCTGATCGTGCACGGGCGGAACCGCAACGAGTGCCTGATGCGCCTGCGGCGGTCGCTGGAAGAGTACGTCATCGGCGGTATAGAGACGACCATCCCGCTGCATCAGCGGATCGTCGAGGATTCCAATTTCGTAAACGGCGATTATGATATTCATTGGCTGGAACGTTTCGTCGCGGGAGACGAAGCGGGTCGCTGACCGACGGGCCGGAGGGCCCGGAGACGCCGATGAGCAACCTGACGCCCGAAATTCTGCTTCGCGCCTACGCGGTCGGCCTGTTTCCGATGGCCGAGCATCGGGACGACCCGACGCTCTACTGGATCGATCCGGAGAAGCGCGGAATTCTGCCGTTGCGCGGCTTCCACATTCCGCGGCGGCTGCGCCGGACGGTGCGCCGGAACGTCTTCGAGATCCGCTGCGACAGCGCCTTCGAACAGGTCATCCGCGCCTGCGCCGCGCCTGGACCGAAGCGGGACGAAAGCTGGATCAACGACGAGATCGTCGCGCTGTACACGGACCTGTTCGAGCTGGGCCGCGCGCACAGCGTCGAGGCCTGGCTGGACGGCGAACTGGTCGGCGGCCTTTACGGTGTCTCTCTCGGCGCCGCCTTCTTCGGTGAGAGCATGTTCTCGACGGCGAACGACGCCAGCAAGGTCGCCCTCGTCCATCTCGTGGCCCGGTTGCGCAAGGGCGGATACAAATTGCTCGACACGCAGTTCGTCACCGAACATCTCTCGCAATTCGGCGTCGTCGAGATACCGCGCGGCGGATACCGGCAGAAACTGTCGGATGCGCTCGACGTCTCCGCCGCCTTTCCGGCCGAGCTAACTCAGGAAGAGCTCGAGGCCTTCCTGCAGGATATCACCCAGACGTCGTAGACCGGATGCTCCATCGAGGAGATGGCGGGGCTGGAGGCGAACATCCAGCCGGCGAAGATCTGCCGTTCCTGCTCGCCCTGCCGTTTCTCGCTGATTTCGAGGTACGCGGTCGATTCCGGAGGCTCTTCGGGCGGGCGCGTCACGCACCGGCGCGCGACGATCCGGAGCGTGCCGAATTTGACGGCCTGTCCCAGCGGCGCCTCGATCGTGGTGATCCGCGCCGTGATCTTATCGAGCCCCTGGAGCACCGCGACGTCGAGTTCCCCCGACGCGGACGAGGCGCTCGCGGAAAGGGCCAGAAGTAGAAGAACGCGCAACAGGCGCATCGGAAAAGCTCCCGCGTTACGGTCCCGGCTTGCGCGCGGAAAACCGCAAACGAACGTAATCCGCGACCCAGTTTCCACCAGGCTTCTGCAAATGCGGCCGCGCTGCCTCGACGACTTCCCCTATGACGGCCGGCCGCTCCGCTTCCGGAACGCGCAGCAGGAAAGATTCGCCGAACGTCCACAGCCAGTCGGCAAGTTCGCCCGGCAACGGCGTCGGCCGTGGAATAAGCTCGATATAGGACACGTCGAATCCGGCTTTTTCGAGGCGCGCGCGATACTCGTCCGCGGGCGGGAAATACCACGGGCTGGCGCCGGCGCCGTCGAGGCCGCGGCGGTCCAGCGCGGCAATCAGGTTCGTGCGGATGATCTCGACGTTTCCGCCGCCGCCCATCTCCGCCGCGACCCGGCCCCCGGGCTTCAGCGCACGCCACATGCCGGCGATTACCTCGTCCGGCCGCTTCATCCAGTGAAGCGCGGCATTGGACAGGATCGCATCGAACTCGGCGTCGTAGGGCAGCACGTGGCCGTCGACGACATGCGCGTCGAGGCCGAGCGCCCGGGCGGCGTCGATCTGCTCGGCGGACGCATCGACCGCGACGACCTCGCAGCCTGCGTCCTTGAGCTTCACGGTGAGCGCGCCGTCGCCGCATCCGAGATCGAGGATGCGCTCGCCGGCGACAGGCGCCAGAAGTTCTATCAGCGGTTCGCCGAGATCGGCCACGAAACGGGCGTTTCGCGCGTAGCGGTCCGAATCCCAGTGCTGGACGGGTGCGGCCTCGCCGCTACTTCTTCTCGTCATCCTTGCCGGTCTGGCTGAAGATCAACTGACCGATGATACTCATCAGGTCGATGGAACCCTGCGTGGTCGTGATCTCGCCGCCGTCGGGCAGCATGTCTTCCGCGCCGCCGGGCGACAGGGCCAGGAACTTGTCGCCGAGAAGCCCGTCCGCCGAGACGGCGATCGACGTGTCCTCGGGAACCTTCACGTCGGTCCGGATCGACATGCGGACGACCGCCAGATAGGTCTTGGGGTCGAGCTCGGACGACGTCACGGTGCCGACCTTGATGCCGCTCATCCGGACGTCCGTGCCGGGGCGGATCCCGTCGATGCGGTCGAACTTGGCCTTGATCGTGTAGCCGTCGACCGCGCCCACCTCGGCCTTGCTGTAGGCGAACACGATAAACAGCGCGGCGACGACCAGCACCACCGCGCCCATGACGGTCTCGATCAGATTTCTGCGCATGCGCCCAGCCCCTCGCGGAAACGAATGTTCAGGACGGCTGCCACGGCTCGTAGTCGCCGGTGGCATGCGGCCGCGTGCCGCCTTCGAGCAGCGATCCCGGCGGCCGGTAGGCCTGCGCGGTGCCCGTCATGTTGGGAACATGTTCCTTCTGCCACGGCCAGCGTCGGATCGACGCTTCGCTCGGGAGTACATCGGTCGTGTGATGCAGCCAGCTGTGCCACTCGGGCGGCACGCGCGATGCCTCGACGTTGCCGGTATAGACCACCCAGCGCTTTTCGCGCGCGCCGTTCGGCGTCCGCCGGGCGCGGTAATAGCGGTTGCCCTGCGCGTCCGTGCCGACCTGCTCGCCGTTCAGCATGGTGAAGAGTTTCGTACCGATGGTCATCCGGTGGCTCCCGCCGAAAACCGTTTCGAAGTGGTGCGCGAATATCGCAAACGCGCGGCTTTCCGTCCAGTGCGTCGCAGAATCGACGCCGCACCGTTAAAACTTTCATAACTTTATAAACTATTGATAAACAAATCCAAAAAACGACACTGGATCGGAATTGTGCGGCGCGGTAGGCTCGATCCGAACAAGGGAGACGGCATATGGCCGGGCGTATCGAACAGCGTCTGAAGGAAATCGGAATTGACCTGCCGGAGGCGCGCGCGCCGTCGGCCAACTACGTTCCCTGGCGCCGCAGCGGCAACCAGATCTTCATTTCCGGCCAGGTATCCGCCGCCGGCGACGAAATCATCACCGGCAAGATCGGCGACGATCTGACGCCGGAGGACGGATACAAGGCGGCGCGGCTGTGTGCGATCAGTATCCTGACGCAGCTCAAGGGCGCGGTCGGCGACGACATGGACCGGTGCCGGGCGATCAAGCTCGGCGGTTTCGTCAACGCGACGCCCGACTTCACCGGCCCGCCTGCCGTCATGAACGGCGCATCCGACCTGATGGTCGAGGTATTCGGAGAGGCCGGCAAGCATGCACGCTTCGCCGTCGCTGTCGCCTCGCTGCCGCAGGGCGCCGCCGTAGAGGTCGATGCCATCTTCGAGATCGAGTAAGGATGCCCGACGGCGGCGATAGCGTAACCATCAAGGTCATAGGCTCGCTCGGCGAGGTTTCCGCCGCCGACTGGGACGCTTGCGCGAGCGCCGCCAATCCGTTCGTTTCCCACACGTTCCTGAAGACGCTGGAGGACTCGGAAGCCGCGTGCGGCGAGTCCGGCTGGCTGCCGCAGCATATCGTCATCGAGGACGAAAAGGGCCTGGTCGGCGCCGCTCCCTGCTATCTCAAGAGCCATTCCTACGGCGAATACGTGTTCGACTGGGGCTGGGCGGACGCCTACGAACGGGCCGGCGGCAAGTATTATCCGAAGCTGCAGGTTTCGGTGCCGTTCTCCCCGGTGACGGGACCGCGCCTGCTGGTGCGCGACGGCGAGGACGTTGCGCACACGCGCCGCCTCCTGACGGCCGGCCTCCTCGAGCTCGCGAAACAGCACGATGTCTCGTCGCTGCACCTGACGTTCACGACCGAGGACGAATGGAACGAGATCGGCGAGCTCGGCCTGATCAAGCGGCAGGGTCAGCAGTTCCACTGGGAGAACCGGGGCTTCGAGACGTTCGACGATTTCCTCGACTCGCTGAATTCTCGCAAGCGCAAGATGATCCGCAAGGAACGCGCCGCCGCCAACGCGGACGTCGAGATCGAGGTTCTGACCGGCGACGACATCCGCGCCGAACACATGCAGGCGTTCTATCACTTCTACCTGAACACGGTGGACCGCAAGTGGGCGCATGCCTACCTCAACTACGAGTTCTTCCAGCTCCTGCGCGAACGCATGGCCGACAGGATCGTGCTGGTCATCGCGACACATGACGGGGATTACGTGGCCGGCGCGCTGAATATCCGCGGCGACGACGTCCTTTACGGGCGCAACTGGGGCTGCCTCGAGCGCTTCAGGATGCTGTATTTCGAGGCCTGCTTCTATCGCGGCATCGAGTTCGCGATCGAGAACGGACTCGGCAAGGTCGAGGCCGGCGCGCAGGGACCGCACAAGATCAGCCGCGGCTACCTGCCCTCGCCCACCTACAGCCTGCACTGGATCCGCGACGAAGGCTTCCGCAACGCGGTCGCCGACTTCGTCCGCCGCGAACGCGCCGGCATCGAACACGAGATGGAATCCCTGGTCGAGCTGTCGCCCTTCAAACGATCGAACGAGTCGCCCTGACCATGACCTCATCGAACATCGAAGACATCGTCTACCGCACCGTCGACGGCGCCGACCTTGCCGGCCGCCTGTACCGTCCCGACGGGGGCGGCACCGGCACCTGGCTGATCGACGTTCACGGCGGCGCCTGGGGCTCCGGCGACCGGCTCAACAACGAGGTCATCCATCTCGACCTGCAGGCGAACGGCGTCGGCACCTTCGCGCTCGATTTCCGCCTGTCGGACGTCGCGCCGTATCCGGCACCGGTCGAAGACGTCGCCTACGGCGTGCGCTGGTTCAAGACGAACGCGGATCGGCTCGACCTGTCGGTGAAGACGCTCGGCGCGCTGGCCTCGTCGAGCGGCGCCCAGCAGATGGGGCTGATCGCGCTTCGGCCCGACGACCCGCGCTGGGCCGTGAAGGACGCGGCGCTGGGCAACGCGGATGCGAGCGTCGAGTTTCTCGTCGCCGGCTGGCCGATCCTCGACCCGCTCGCCCGCTATCGCATGGTTCAGGAGGCCGGCAACGAGCGCATCATGGGGGCCCATCACGCCTACTTCGCCGACGAGGCGGCGATGGCGGACGGAAACCCATACATGCTGCTGGAACGCGGCGAGGCCACGCACCTGCCGCCGGTCCTCATCGTCCAGGGCACCAACGATGCCAACGTCGCGCACGAGCGCGCCGACATGTTCGCGGCGCTCTACCGCGAGAAGGGCGGCGCCGCCGAGGTCATCAAGTACGAGGGCATGCCGCACACGTTCGTGACCAACGAGCCGGATGCGGAATTGTCGCAGAAGGCGATCGCGGACATCCGGGTGTTCGTGCTGGGACGCTAACGCGCCTCCGGCAACGAAGCCTGCAAAACAAAACGGGCGGCCAAGGGCCGCCCGCTTGCGTTTCGCCGTGAAGGGTTTCCCTACTCCACGAATTCCTCTTCGCGCTCGTCGCCGGTATCGTCGTCGCCGTCGTCCGTGTCGAGATCCTTCGACCCGGAGGTGCCGCCCTTGGGCGGCGCCGCGAGCGTGACGAAGGCGAGCTTGTCTTCCGCCTTGTTGACGTCGACCTGGACCACGCCGCCCTTGGAGAGCTTGCCGAACAGGATCTCGTCCGCGAGCGGCTTCTTGATGTTGTCCTGGATGACGCGGGCGAGCGGTCGGGCGCCGTAGGCCTCGTCGTAGCCCTTGCGCCCCAGCCATTCCCGCGCGTCCTCGGTGAGCTCGAACGTGACGTTGCGGTCCTCGAGCTGGACCTCGAGCTGCATGATGAACTTGTCGACGACCCGGAGCACGACTTCCTGGCCGAGCGGCGCGAACGGGATGATCGAATCCAGCCGGTTGCGGAACTCGGGCGTGAAGGTGCGCTTGATCGCGTCCTCGTCCTCGCCCACCCGCATGGTGCGCTCGAAGCCGATGGCGGGCTTCGCCATCTCGGACGCTCCGGCATTCGTCGTCATGATCAGGATGACGTTCCGGAAATCGACGCTCTTGCCGTTATGGTCGGTCAGCCGGCCGCGATCCATGATCTGCAGCAGGATGTTGAACACGTCCGGATGCGCCTTCTCGATCTCGTCGAGCAGCAGGACCGCGTGCGGGTGCTGGTCGATGGAATCGGTCATCAGGCCGCCCTGGTCGAAGCCGACATAGCCGGGCGGCGCGCCGATCAGCCGCGAGACCGAGTGGCGTTCCATGTATTCCGACATGTCGAAACGGATCAGCTCGATCCCGAGGGTGAGCGCGAGCTGCCGCGCGACCTCGGTCTTGCCGACGCCGGTGGGGCCGGAGAAGAGATAGTTGCCGATCGGCTTGTCGGGTTCGCGCAGGCCCGCACGGGCGAGCTTGATCGACGCCGCCAGCGCCTCGATGGCGTTGTCCTGGCCGAACACGACGGTTTTGAGGTCGCGTTCGAGCGTCTGGAGCGATTCCTTGTCGGAACGCGACACGCTCTTCGGGGGAATGCGGGCGATCTTGGCGACGACCGCCTCGACGTCCTTCACCGTGATCAGCTTCTTGCGCTTGTTCTCGGGCACCAGCATCTGCGCCGCGCCTACTTCGTCGATCACGTCGATCGCCTTGTCGGGCAGCTTGCGGTCGTTGATGTACTTGGCCGCGAGTTCCACGGCGGTCCGCAGCGCCGCCGCGGTGTAACGGACGCGATGGTGCTTCTCGTAGTACGGCTTCAGGCCGCGCAGGATCTTGACCGCGTCCTCGATCGTCGGCTCGGCGACGTCGATCTTCTGGAAGCGGCGGACCAGCGCGCGGTCCTTCTCGAAATACGAGCGATATTCCTTGTAGGTCGTGGACCCGATGCACTTGAGCGCGCCCGACTGGAGCGCGGGCTTGAGCAGGTTCGACGCATCCATCGAACCGCCGCTGGTCGCACCGGCGCCGATCACGGTGTGGATCTCGTCGATGAACAGCACCGCGCCCTCGTAGTTCTCGAGCTCGTTGACGACCGCCTTCAGGCGCTCCTCGAAGTCGCCGCGATAGCGCGTGCCGGCAAGCAGCGCGCCCATGTCGAGTGCGAAGATGGTCGCGCCCTTCAGCACTTCGGGCACTTCGCCGTCGTAAATCCGCCGGGCGAGGCCTTCGGCGATGGCGGTCTTGCCGACGCCGGAATCGCCGACATAGAGCGGGTTGTTCTTGGTCCGGCGGCACAGCACCTGGATGGTCCGCTCGATCTCGGCCTCACGGCCGATCAGCGGGTCGATCTTGCCGTCGGCCGCCTTCTTGTTGAGGTTGACGCAGTAGGTATCGAGCGCCTCGCTCGCCGACTTGTTTTCCTCTTCCTCCGCGGTCTCCTCGTCGGCGCCGCGGACGGAGCGGTTCTCCGACCGGCCCGGAACCTTGGCGATGCCGTGGCTGATGTAGTTGACCGCGTCGAACCGCGACATGTCCTGCTCCTGCAGGTAGTAGACGGCGTGGCTCTCGCGTTCCGAGAACATGGCGACGAGGACGTTCGCGCCGGTCACTTCCTGGCGGCCGGACGACTGCACATGGATCGCTGCGCGCTGGACGACGCGCTGGAAGCTCGCCGTCGGCTTGGGGTCCTCGTGCCCCTCGACGACGAGGTTCGACAGCTCGGTGTCGAGATACCCCTTGAGGTCGGACCCCAGCTTCTCGATGTCGACGCCGCAGGCCTTCAGGACAGCGACCGCGTCCTGATCCTCCGTCAGCGCCATCAGCAGGTGTTCGAGCGTCGCATATTCGTGATCGCGTTCGCTCGCCTGCGCCAGGGCGCGGTGGAGGCTTTTCTCGAGGTTCCGTGACAGCATGAACTCAGGCCTTTTCCAGGGTGCATTGAAGCGGGTGTTGATGTTGCCGGGCGAGATCCATCACCTGCTGAACCTTGGTCTCGGCAACCTCGTAGGTATAGACACCGCAGACGCCGACGCCCTTCTGGTGGACGTGCAGCATGATGCGGGTCGCGTCTTCGTGGTTCTTCTGGAAGAAACGTTCGAGCACAAGGACGACGAACTCCATCGGAGTGTAGTCATCATTGAGCATGATGACCTTGTACATCGAAGGTTTCTTGGTTTTCGGCTTGGTGCGGACGACGACGCCCGTGTTGGTGCCGTCGCCGTCGTTGTCTCCCGAGCCGTTACCGTCCCCGTCGTCGGGTCCGGCCATCCACGGCTGGGCGGCGGGTAACCCGAACGCTTCCCCGGGGAGGTCCCCGGGAACGCCTTCCAGGACGTATTTCAAACGGCGTCTCACCTTGCCTGTCATTACCTCATAATATGGGATCATGAAGCGGAAGGTAAAATAGCACATTCTCGTGTGCAGTGCACCAAACCAGCGGATTTCCGCGAATCATGGTTAAAACAGACCGTCGGTACTGACGAAGCCGTCGGGCCCGAGCTGGACGTAGAATATTTCGTACAGCGGATTGCCGACGTTGAGGTCGGGATTGTCGTCCCGCTCGCCGACCGGGCGCGCTTTATAGAGCGGCACCTCGGTCCTGTCGTAATGCATCAGCACGGCCGGGAACTTGAGCGCATCGTAGCGCTCGGTCGGATAAAGCCAGGCGTTGGTATGAAACCGGCCCTCGATGCACGCCGCACCTGTCCAGTAGAACTCGTTGGACGGGAGCTGCAGCCGGCGCGGCCGGTCGGTCGTGAAACGGTCCGTCGCCAGCGCGGTTCGAAGCTCGCTGATCCCCTGGATCGAAAGCGTCGACTGGGCCTTCTCGCCGTCCCACTCCTTCCTGATTTCCGACAGGTTCAGGCTGCGCGCCAGATTGGGCTCCGATCGGGTGTAGACGGTCATCGAGGCGCGCTTGCCGCCGGGCAGCATGTGAATGTCGTAGGTACGGATGTGCTTGGTGTAGATACCGTTGTAGACGAACCGGAACCTGTCGTCGGCGCCCGGACCGCATGCCTCGCGGATATCCTTCGCCCCCACGTAGCTGAACCATTTCAGGTTCCGGGATAATCCTCCGTCGAAAGCGCCGGCGTATTCGCACGCGCCCAATGTCAGCATCGTCAGCGCCAAAACGGCAAGTCGCATCATCTGCCCTCCGTCCGGGGCACCCGGGCGGGCGCGCACACCATCGGCGATAGCGCAGCGCGCGGCCCTTTTCTTTCACTTGAACCCGCAGCGTTAATAAAACGTTTAAGTGATCGTGTTAAAATGGACAAAGTCCCTGATGTTGAGTAGCTTGTTATTGAAATCTATATGCAATTACCGGTGTCCGCGGTCAAACAGCACCGCCAACTTGGCATTCGGATGCGGCAAGAGAAAAACAACCGCAAACCGGAAGGGGCAGCCAAACTGGCGTCAATAAGGGATGTGAGGAAACGAGGTTTGTCTTGTTTCGGCTGCTGACTGTACCGACTCTCCTGATTTTCGCACTGGTCGCGGGAATGGCGACTCCGGCAACGGCTAAGTACGCGTCCATCGTGGTCGACGCGAAGACCGGCCGAATCCTCCATTCGGTGAACGAGACCACAAAGAACTATCCGGCGTCGCTGACCAAGATCATGACGCTCTACATGACATTCGAAGCGATCAGGGACGGCAAGCTTAAGCTCGACCAGATGCTGCCCGTCTCGCGCGTCGCGGCCGGCCGGTCCCCGTCGAAGCTTTACCTCAAGCGCGGCGACAAGATTTCCGTCGAAGACGCGATTTCCGCCCTCGTGACCAAGTCGGCCAACGACGTCGCGACAGTCCTCGCGGAAGCGATGGGCCAGACCGAGCGCAAGTTCGCCCGCCTCATGACCGAGCGCGCAAACGCGCTGGGAATGAAGGATACGACCTTCCGCAATGCCTCGGGCCTTCCGCACCGCGGCCAGCTCAGCACGGCCCTGGACATGGCGATTCTCGCCCGAGCGCTGCTGCAGGACTTCCCGCGCGAGTACCGTTATTTCGCGCAGAAATCGTTCACCTGGGACGGCAAGACGCACAAGAACCATAACAAGCTGCTCGAAACCTATCAGGGCGCGGACGGAATCAAGACCGGCTATATCCGCGCCGCGGGCTTCAACCTCGTCGCCTCCGCCAAACGGAACGGCGGCCGGGTGATCGCCGTCCTGTTCGGCGGCAAGACCCCGAAAAAGCGGAACGCCCAAGTCGCCAAGCTCATGGACGAGGGTTTCAGGACGCTTTCGGGCGCGCTGATCGCCTCGAACGAGGTCAAGGAAGACGCGGTCGTGGCCGCCCGGCTGATCTCGCCGGCCGCTGCCGCAACGCTGGACAAGCGCAGCGTTCCGGCGCCCGCGCAAACCAAGCCGATCAAAGTCGCCGCCTTGCCGAAGCAGACCGCCTCGCTTGCCCCCGCGGGCGGCCAGACGATTCGGCGGCCGGCGCAGTTGAACAGTTGGGCGGTACAGGTCGGCGCCTATAACCGCTACGCGCCGGCGCACTTCGCGGTCTCGCGCGCCGCCCGCGCCGTCCCCAGCCTTCTGGGCAGCAAGTTCGCGATAGTGAAGCAGAAGAGCTCGCGCAGCCGCGGGCCGGACATCTACAAGGCGCGCCTTCTGGTCCAGACCGAATCGCGCGCGCGGCAGTCCTGCGATGCGCTCAAGCGGCGCAAGATCGACTGCATGGTGATCTGGATGGGGCCTGCCGACGCCAATTCCTGACGTCGCCCCCCGGCCCGCCCGGTCCTGCTCCCGGGACCGCAATACCCCTCAGTCAGACGAGATGCCCGCGCAGGAGCCGCGCCACGAAGGTGCGCTTGTGCAAGCGTTGCCAGGCGTCGAAGTCCCACGGCCGTGCCGAGACCCGGCAGGACGATCCCGCGACGAACACTGCTGCCGCCGAGACTTCGCCGGATGCGCTGACGTCGGCGCGGATCAGGTCGTACTCCGGGCCTTCATAGGCCGTGAGCGCCGCCACGGCGCCGTCGGGCAATTCGCGGGTCAAAACGCCTGGGGTCGTCGCGGCGGCGGACCGGACCACGGCCGGATAGGTCTTCCCGCGAACGGAGACGCAGCGCCACCCGGCAAGCTCGGCCGGCGCGACTTCCAGCCCGACAGCCTGCGCGCCGAGCACGAGAGCCCGCACGTCGTCGTCGATGAGGGTGCCGTAGAAGAAGAACCGCACGGCCGGGCGGATCAGAACTCAGGCGGCTCGATGCCGCTTGCCCGGACCTGCTCCGCGAGCGCGTCCTTCAGGCGCCGAAGCCCGTCCTGCGTTTCGGATTCGCAGCGCGCCACCAGCACGTCTTGCGTATTCGATGCCCGGAGCAGCCACCAGCCGTCGTCGGTCAGGACCCGGACGCCGTCGATGTCGGAGACGTTCGCACCGGCCTCGGCAAGCCGCGCGCGCACCTCCTCCACCACCTCGAACTTCCGCGTTTCGGAACACGGAAAGCGCAGTTCCGGTGTGTTGAGCAGATCCGGCAGCCGGCGCCGGATGTCGGCAAGGCTGTCCTCGCGCGCGGCGAGGGCGGATATCAGCCGGACCGCGGCATACAGCGCATCGTCATAGCCGAAATAGCGGTCGGCGAAAAAGATATGGCCGCTCATTTCGCCCGCCAGCAAGGCTCCGGTCTCGGCCATCTTGGCCTTGATCAGCGAGTGGCCGGTCCGCCACATCAGCGGCTTGCCGCCCATCTCGGCGACCTGGTCGAACAGCACCTGGCTCGCCTTCACGTCGGCGATGATCGTCGCGCCCGGGTTCTCGGCGAGCACGTCTTCGGACCAGATGACCATCAGCTGGTCGCCCCACAGGATTTCGCCGTCGCCGTCGATGACGCCGATCCGGTCGCCGTCGCCGTCGAATGCGATGCCGAGGTCGCAGCCCTCGCCGGTCACGACGTCGCGAAGCTGCTCGAGGTTCTCGACGACGGTCGGGTCGGGATGATGGACCGGAAAGGTCCCGTCGATCTTTTCGTTCAGGAGAATGTGCTGGCCCGGCAACCGCGAGGCGAGATCCGCCATCGCTTCGCCGGCGGATCCGTTGCCGGCATCCCACGCGATCTTGAGTTCGCGTCCCGGCCCGGCGTCCCGGGCGATACGGTCGACGTACCGCTTCAGCATCGGCTCGGATTTATGGGATCCTTCGCCGACTGCGTATGCGGCCGCCGCGGCGATCTCGCCGAGCGCCTGGATGTCGTCGCCGTAGAACGGCTTGGAGCCGTTCATCATCTTGAAGCCGTTATATTCGGGCGGGTTGTGCGAGCCGGAAACCATGATGCCGCCCGCCGCATCGAGCACGTTCACCGAGAAATACAGCATCGGCGTGGGACCGAGCCCGACGCGGACGGCGTCCGCGCCCGCATCGTTGACGCCCGCGACGACCGCTTCTTCCATTTCGGGCGAGCTCAGCCTGCCGTCGTAGCCGACGCAAACCGTCTTTCCGCCGGCGCCGATGCGGGTCACGAAGGCGCGGCCGATCGCATAGGCGTCGTCGGCCGTCAGCGTTTTCCCGACCACTCCTCTGATGTCGTATTCGCGCAGGATCGTCGCATCGAACCGGTGCGGCCCGCCGCGCGCCATCAGCCGGTCGCCCCGAACACGGGGGCGCGCCCGACGCTGTAATAGTCGAAGCCCGCGTCGAGCAGCTCGTCGCTCTTGTAGATGTTCCGGAGGTCGATCATCAGCGGCCGAGAGAGCAGGTTCTTTACCCGCGCGAGATCCAGAAGACGGAATTCGTTCCATTCGGTGACGATCGCGAGCGCGTCGGCGCCCTCCATCGCGTCATAGGCATCCTTGCAGAAAATCACGCCGGGAAGCATGTGTTCCGCCTCCTCCATGCCCTCCGGATCGAAGGCGCGGACCGTGGCGCCGGCCTTCTGCAGCGCCGGGACGATGTCGAGGCTGGGGCTGTCGCGCATGTCGTCGGTGTTGGGCTTGAAGGTCAGCCCGAGGACCGCGATCGTCATGCCGTCGACGGAACCGCCGCACGCCTGGATCACCTTCTCCGCCATCTCCGTCTTCCGCTTGGCGTTGACGTCGACGACGGTCTCGATGATGCGGAGCGGCGCGCCATGATCCTGCGCCGTCTTCACCAGCGCGAGCGTATCCTTGGGGAAGCACGAGCCGCCGTAGCCGGGCCCCGCATGCAGGAACTTGCCGCCGATCCGGCCGTCGAGGCCGATGCCGCGCGCCACGTCCTGAACGTTCGCCCCGACCTTCTCGCACAGGTTCGCGATTTCGTTGATGAAGGTGATCTTGGCAGCGAGAAACGTGTTCGCAGCGTACTTGATCAATTCCGCCGTCTCGATCTTGGTGAACAGGATCGGCGTCTCGAGCAGATACAGCGGCCGGTAGAGGTGGCGCAGCACTTCCGAGGCGCGCTCGGATTCGGAACCGATCACGACCCGATCGGGGCGCATGAAATCCTCGATCGCCGAGCCCTCGCGGAGGAATTCCGGATTCGACGCGACGCCGAACTCCGCGTCGGGCCGCGCATCGGAGACGATCTTCCATACCTCCGCCCCGGTACCGACCGGAACCGTCGATTTGGTCACGATCACCGTGTAGCCGTCCATCGCCTCGGCGATTTCCTTGGCAGCGGCGTAGACGTAGGAGAGATCGGCATGGCCGTCGCCGCGACGGCTGGGCGTGCCGACGGCGATGAAGACCGCGTCGGCGCCCGCCACCGCTTCGGAAAGAACGGTCGTGAAGGACAGGCGGCCGGCCGCGACGTTCTTCTCGACGAGATCCTCAAGACCGGGCTCATAGATCGGAATCTGGCCCGCCTTCAGCCGGGCGATCTTGTCGGCGTCCTTGTCGACGCAGACCACCTCGGTCCCGAACTCGGAGAAACAGGCGCCGGAAACCAAGCCGACGTAACCGGTTCCGATCATGGCGATACGCATGGATTACCCTCTCGTTATGAGCTCAGCCGCTCCGCGTATTCACGAACGATCCGGGAGATATCCTCGCTCAGATCGGGTCGTGCCAGCGCGAACGCGACATTCGCCTCGAAAAACCCCGCCTTGTCCCCGCAGTCGAAACGCTCGCCCTCGAAACGCAGTCCGTGGAAGGGCTGCTGTCCGATCATCCGGGCCATGGAATCCGTCAGTTGAATCTCGTCCCCCGCGCCGCGCTTGCGTTCGTCGAGGTAATCGAAAACCTCCGGCAGGAGGAGATAGCGCCCGATGATGCTGAGCGTCGACGGCGCTTTCGCCGGATCGGGCTTTTCGACGAGGCCCTTGATCTCCGCGAGCCTGCCGTCGTCCTTGCCGACGTCCAGGATTCCGTACCGGTTGGTGTGTTCCCTCGGCACGTCCATGACGGCGACGACGTTGCCGTCGGTCTCTTCGTAGACGTCGACGAGCTGTTTCAGGCACGGCGTATCCGCCATGACGAGATCGTCGGCGAGCAGGACGGCGAACGGCTCGTTGCCGACCAGTCCGCGGGCGCACCACACCGCGTGCCCAAGCCCGAGGGGCTCCTGCTGGCGGGTATAGGCCACACGGCCCGGCTCGAGGACGGGAATGTTGATCGTCCTCAGTTCCGCATCCTTGCCGCGCTGCTGCAGAACCTGGCCGAGCTCATAGCTGAAGTCGAAGAAGTCCTCGATCGCTTCCTTGCCGCGGCCGGTGACGAAGATGATCTCCTCGACCCCCGCGGCGAGCGCTTCCTCGACCGCATACTGGATCAACGGCTTGTCGACGACCGGGAGCATTTCCTTCGGCATCGCCTTGGTGACGGGCAGAAAGCGCGTTCCGAGACCGCCCACGGGAAAGACTGCTTTTCTGATTTTCTTCTTCAAGGCCGCCTCGCGATGGGAACGGTGCCGGCGCGGGATCGTGACGCCCGCGCATCGTTTTCAGGCGCTCTATTTGCCACGCCCCCCCCTTGAGACGCAAGGCGGGCGCGGCAAATTGCGCCGGATCGGGGGGCCTAGTTGCCGGGAAGAAGGATATCCTTGGCGAGATTGATCTGCGCGGCAAGCCAGGTGGATCCGCCGCGATCGGGGTGATTGGCCTTCAGGAGATTCCGGTGGGCCTCGCGGATTTCGTCGGGCGACGCTCCGGGCTCGAGGCCGAGGATCTCGTATGCCTGTTCGCGGGTCATGCCGCCGGACGACGCCCTTGCCCTGCCGCCGCCGGTCCCGGCATCGTCGCCTCCGCCCGCACCGCGCCAGTCCGCGCCATGGACGCGGTCGAGATAGGATTCGAGGATGGTCGCCGATTCCGGGTCGTTCACCCGGCACTCGCGCAGCAGGTCCAGCAGATCGTCGAGCGGCATCTCGTCGAGATTGCGTCCCTTGTGTGCGCCGGCGAGCACGGTCCCGCGCAACACGCCGCTGTCATGTTCGAGCGTCATCCGGAGATAGCGGGTCTCGACGTCGGAGTTGCGGCCCGGCGTCGGTCCGCCCATGTTGCGCATGGCTTGCGCAATATTGCGCCACCGCATCAGCAGCGGCAGCGCGAGGACCGCCCAGCCGAGCGGCCCGAATCGTCCTGTTGCGGCGAGGAACCCGAGCACTACGAAAGCGACCGCGAATATCACGCCCGCGAGCATTTTCCGGACGTTCTGCGGATTGCTCCGCTTCATGCCGAGATAGATCAGATAGACGCCGACGACGACCGCGAGCCCGAGCAGGAAATACGGCATCGAAGCCTACCGGAGCTGGCTCGTGATCATGCGGACGGCCTCGCCGCCACGCTTCGAATAATTCTCCAGCGCGATGCGGCCGCCCGCCGCGAACACGGCAACGGCGCTGAGCAGTTCTCGAAGCTGCGCCGCGGATGACAGGTCGAAGCTGCAGTGCGCGCCGCCCGTCAGGCGGGCGATCTGGCGAAACGCGGACGTCGCGATCGGATCGTTACCCTCCTGAAACAGGAAGGCGGGAACGCCGCGCACGCCGAGTTCTCCCGCCGCGTCGCAGACCTCGTCGATCTCCTCCTCGAAGCAGTCACCGACGAAGACCAGCGCGTTGACGCGCTTCTGGTCGGTGGCCTTGATCGCGTGGCGCAGCACCTTGCGCAGCTGGGTACGCCCGCCGAGGCAGCGGACCTTAACCATGCGGCTGACCAGCTCGTCGGACGTAGACACCCACGGGCTCGACTTGCACTCCCCGAACCCGCGATAGAAGACGAGCTGGACATCGAGCCCGCCGAGCCCGTCCGTCGCCTGGAACATCTCCGCCTGGAGATGGCAGGCCCGGTCCCAAGTCGGCTCGCGGCTCGCCGTCGCGTCCATGGCGAACATTAGCCGGCCGCGTCCCGACGCCGACCGCACGGTCGGCGTCGCGGCCACTTTGGCGAGAAAATCGGCGACCTGACTGCTGTTCGACTTAGACGGCAGACGGTTGTCGCCGCGGTCTGCGGACATGGTTCCTTCCGCTCGTGGTTCGTCTTACTGAGATAATACCCCTGAAGGGGGTTTGCCAGCAGCTTCGGAGACCGGTCGGGCGACGCGTCAGGCGGCGCGGACCCAGATCGCGGTATCGTGGAAGACCGCGCCGCCGTTAGGCGCGCCGGGATCGGCGCTGGTGAGCAGATTGATGCCGATCCCCTCCTCGAACGCTTCGTTCGGCCAGATGCTCTCGACGACGGCAACGCCGCGCTTGACCCCGTCATACGGCTCGACGTGCAGCACCAGGTCGCCGCGGTCGTTGCCGATCCGTGCACGGTCGCCGTCGACCAGGCCGAGCTCTTCGCAATCGGAGGGGTGCAGCATCACCGTGGGCCGCGCCTCGCGGGCGATGGAGGTTTCCGTCTCGGTAAAGCTCGTATTGAGATAGTTGCGCGACGGCGCGGTGACGAGACGGAACGGACGGTTTTCGTCGGGCTCGTCGATGATGTCGCAGAAATCCGGCAGCTCGGGGAGCGACAGATGGTCGGGCCCCAGCGCCTTCCAGTCGGCCCGGAAATGGAACTTTCCGTCGGGCTGCGGAAAGCCGTTCAGGAAATTGCATTCCTCGAAGCCGGGACCGATGTCGATGAAGCGCTTTTTCTTCAGCTCGTCGGCGCTGCAATAACCCGAAGCGGACAGAATTTCGTCGATGGCTTCCCAGTCCGACATTTCGAACACGCGCTGCTTCGCGCCGAGCCGACTTGCGAGCGCGCTGAACATGGCGTGGTTGCTCCGCGTCTGCGCGTAAGGCTCGAGAACCTTGGGACCGATCTGAAGATAGGTGTGTCCGTAGGACGTGTAGAGATCGTCGTGCTCGAGGAACATCGTCGCCGGCAGCACGATGTCGGCGAGCTTCGCCGTGTCGGTCAGGAACTGCTCGTGGACGCAGAGGAACATGTCGTCGCGCAGCAGTCCGCGACGGACGCGGCCCGATTCCGGCGCGACGACGGCGGGATTCGAGCTCTGAACCATCATCGCCGTGACCGGCGGGCCGCCGTTGAGCGGCGCCGTGTCACCGTCGAGGATCGGGCCGAGCTGCGACATGTCGAGGATGCGGGCGTTCGGATCGTCGACGCCGGTGACGACGGTATTGTCGATCCGGAACGTCTGGCCGACCGAACCGTAGAGCCCGGCGCCGCGATGCTTCCAGGCGCCACGGACGGCGGGCAGGCAGCTGACAGCGTGCAGCCCGGAGGCGCCGTTGCGCGACCGGGAGAACCCGTAGCCCATCCGGATCATCGCCCGCTCGGTGGTGCCGTATTCTCTCGCCAGCAACTCGATCTCGGCAACGGACACGCCCGTGATCTCGGACGCCCAGTTGGGCCCGCGCGTCGCAACGTGCGCCTCGAGGGCAGCCGGATCGTCGGTGTAACGGGCCATGTAGTCGCGGTCGGCGTGGCCGTCGCGGAACAGGATGTGCATCACGGCGACGGCGAGGGCCGCATCGGTGCCGGGTTTCGGCTGGATATGCATGTCCGCCTGCTGCGCCGTCGCGGTGCGGTAGGGGTCGATCGCGATAATCCGCGCGCCGCGCTCCTTCCGGGCCCGTCCGATGTGGTTCATCAGGTTGACCTGCGTATAGACCGGGTTCGAGCCCCACATGACGATCAGGTCGGCCTCGGCGAAATCGCGCGGATCGCTGCCGCGCTGCGCGCCGACGCCCGCTTTCATGCCGGCGAGCATGATCGACGAGCAGATCGTGTTGTGCTGGCGCGAATAGCCCATCGCGTTGCGCATGCCCTGGATGATGTCGCGCTGCAGCTTGCCCATCGTCCCGGCATAGCCGTAGAGCCAGACCGTCTCGGACCCGTGCGCCTGGGCGGCTTTGGTATAGGCCTCGGCGACGATGTCGAGCGCGTCGTCCCACGAGATCGGCTCGAAATCGGCGAGGGTCGACGATGCGGACTTGGCGCCCTTGCGGCGCAGCGGTTGCGTCAGCCGCGCCGGGTGGTGAATGCGCTCGGCATATCGCGCGACCTTCGCGCAGACGACGCCCGCGGTATAGCTGTTGTCTTCCGAACCCCGCACGCGCCGGATCTTCTGGGGAGATTCGAGCTCGATATCGAGCGTGCAGGTGCTGGCGCAATCATGCGGGCAGACGGAATGGGCGATATCGAGCGGCATACGGCGCGATCTCCGGTTAGGGGCGGACGCGGAGTATAGGCGAACGCACTGACGGTTTGGAGACGCGTTTACGCAAAACGCCTGTTCGCGGGGACTGCGCGATTTCCTACCGGTGCAGCGTGCCGCCCTCGACGAAGGCGTGGAAGACGAAGGCGAAGGTGAGATCGTGGACCTCGTCCTTCAGGCCCTTGGCCGTCTTGCGCCGGACCACGACATTGCCGATGTCGCGCCCGCCCGCAATCTCGCCGCCGTCGAGGGCGGAATTGCGGCCCGGCTCCCACGTGAGGACGAGATCGCCGCTCTCGATGCGCTTGCTCTCGCGCAGCGTCTCCAGCGGCCACGCCTCGTCGCCGACCTTGATCACGTAGGCGAGCGGCGCGATCCCGTCGGGCATCGGGGCGCGGTAGAGAAACGGCCTGGCGGCGGTGTCGTAGCCGACATACGGATTGTTGCCGTAGGGCCGCATGTTCGGATCGTCGGGCACCAGCACCTTGCCGCCCGGATAGCGTTCCTTGAACCGCGCGAACGACTCGACGCGGGCCGGCAGCATGCGCAATTCGACTCCGGTCAGAGCGCCGACGATGCCGGTGCCGGTGAACTGCTGCCACCAGCTTTCGGTCTGGCGGTCGTACATCACCATGTCCGAGTTGCGCAGCTTGCCGGTTGTCCCGAAATCGAGAACGCGGTCCTTCGACCGCCGCTCGAACACGATCGCCGAGTTGCATAACGGGCAATACGTAACGGCAACCGGAATACCGCCGACGGTATCGTTGACGATTTCGTGCCAGATCAGGACCTTCAGCGGGTAGGCGCGCGCGTCGCCTCCGTGTTCGAAAGCGATCACGGGTTCGGTCGGCGCGTCGGGCGTATAGGCGCCGATAGCCATAAATTTCGGGGCATCGATGGCGGAAATGCCGTCCTTCGGCGGGCCTCCCGACATGATGGAATCGAAGTCGACCGCCGTTTTCGAAAAATCCGTCTTCGGCCACTCCGCCTTCCAGGACATCGGATTGCCGAACGCGCCGGGCGCCAGGAATATAACGGCCATCAGCGCCAGCCAGCCAAACAGCATCGCACGTAGCGCGAAGGCCCTTTCGGACGCTGCCGGTGTCAGGTACTTCATCGCCGCCTCTCCCCGGATACCCATCGGGACTCTCATGCCAATTCGGCCAGATCGGGCGACTCGGTGCAACAGCCGAACCGTCACGTTGCGGTGATCCGGGCGTTGCAAGGGCCGTTGCCCGGCGGCCGCGATTCGTCCCAAAGTGAAAGGAACGGCTTCGGAGGGACCCGACGATGGATACGCTCTACAGTCTGCTGACCCGTCACATCCGCATTCTCGGTGCGGTGGCGCTGGCGGTCTGCATCGTCACCTGGTGGATGGACCTGACGGGACTGGTCTTCGAATGCGTCTATTGCCGCACCCAGCGGACTGCCATCGGCATCGCCGGCATCCTGCTGATGTTCCCGAACCCGCGCGCCTGGTGGGTGCGCTACCCGGCGTCGGCTGTCTGCTTCCTCGGCGCGAGCGTCGCGGCGGCGCAGCTGTTCCTCGTCATCCGGAACGTCTCGAGCGGCAAGCCCCTCAACGTCGAGGTGGTGATCCTCGCGACCGGCGCGCTGTTCGCGCTGGTCGGCATGGCGATGATCCTGTTTACCCCGAAACCGCCGGACGCGTGAGCCCGGCGGCGGGCGTCAGCCGACGGACACCTTCTTCCCGGTCTCCGCCGACTCGATGATCGCCTCGAGCACCGCCGTGCCGTGCTGGATCTGGTCGGGCGTGACCGGGAACGGCGCGCCGCCCTCGATGGAACCCGCAAACGTTTCCAGCCCGGCCGCAATCGTCTTCATGCCCGGATAGGCGTAGCCTTCCCAGGATTCGTCGATGAAGGTGCCGTCGGTCTTCTGCGCGGTGAAGCTGTCGTGGGCGAAGATGCAGCCCCAGCCCTTGGTCCCGAAGGCGCGGACCTGCCAGAGCGTCCCGGTCGCCGCCACGGTGCCGAGATAGCCAACCTGACCGCTCTCGAATTCCATCAGGATCGCGGTCGCGTCGTCGATGTCGTAGGGGATCGCGACGCGCTTGGAGATCGTCTGGACGCCGTCGATGCGGCCGAACAGGTTGATGTACATGTCGACCGAATGGATCCCGAGCGACGTCATGCCGCCGGCCGGGCTTTCCTCGCGGCTGGCGCGCCATTCGCCGTCATAGGCGGCCATGTTGGCGGAGAAGTTGCCCTCGATCTGGATCATGTCGCCCAGCTCGCCGGCGTCGATCATCTTCTTGAGCATCCGGGCGTTCGGCGAAAAGCGCCGGTTGTGGCCGATGGCGACCTTGAGGCCCTTCGAGGCGAGCGCGTCGAGCGCGGTGCGCGCCTCGTCGCCCTTGAGCGTGAACGGCTTCTCGCAGAAGACGTGCTTTCCGGCATCGGCAGCTTTCATGATCTGCTCGAAATGCACAGAGTGCGGCGAGGCCAGCACGACGGCATCGACGTCCGCGTCGGCGATCAGGTCGTCGTAGCTGTCGAACAGGCGGATGCCCTTTTCGGCCGCGTAGTCCTCGACCTTCGAGAGGGTCCGCGTGTTGCCGGCGACGAATTTTATCTCGTCGCTACCGTCGACGGAGTTGACGAGGGTCTGGCCCCAACGGCCCATCCCGACGATCGCTGCTTTGATCATGTGTCCTTCTTTCCTTCGTTGCCGGTGCGCGCTATTCCGCGGCGTCCGTCTTTTCCTGCGGCACGAGCATGTCGTACCAGGGCTTGTTTTCGCGGGTCTTGGCGTCGTCGACGTGGAGCGCCTTGATCTCGGTGTATTCGTTCAGGCCGACCTCGCCGAATTCGCGGCCGATACCGGACTGCTTGTAGCCGCCGAAGGGCATCTGCTCGGACAGGAGATGCCAGTCGTTGATCCACACCGTGCCCGTCCGCATCCGGCCGGCAACGGCGCGGGCGCGGTCGATATCCTCCGACCAGACGCCGCCGCCGAGCCCGAAGATGGAATCGTTGGCGATCGCGACCGCCTCGTCCTCGCTGTCGTACTTCATGACGCACAGGACGGGTCCGAAGATTTCCTCCTGCGCGATGGTCATGTCGTTGGTGACGTCGGTGAAGACCGTCGGCCGAACGAAAAAGCCCTGCGCAAGACCACCGTCTGTCGCGCGTTCGCCACCGCAGGCGAGCGTCGCACCCTCGGCCTTGCCCTTCTCGATGTAGTCGAGGACCGTCTTCATATGGCCCTCGGAAACGACCGGGCCGACCTTGGTAGCGGGGTCGAGCGGATCGCCCATCGGCATCGCATTGAGCTTGGCGACCATCTTTTCGACGAACTCGTCGTGCTGCGCTGCGGGCAGCAGCAGCCGCGTGCCGGATTCGCAGACCTGGCCCTGATGATAGAAAGACGCGAAAATCGAGCCGTCGATCGCGATGTCCCAGTTGGCGTCGTGCAGCACGATGTTGGCCGACTTGCCGCCGCATTCGAGCGTCACCTTCTTCAGCGTGCCCGCCGCCTTCTGCATGATGTCCTTGCCGACCTCTGTCGAGCCGGTAAACGCCACCTTGTCGACGTCGGGACTGGTCGTCAGTACCTCGCCGATCTTTCCGCCGGGCCCGGAGATGATGTTGACCACGCCGGGCGGGAAGCCGCACTCGTCGACGATGCGGGCAAGCTCCATGGCCGACAGCGGCGTGTCGGATGCGGGCTTGAGCACGATCGTGTTGCCGGTCGCGAGCGCCGGGCCGAGCTTCCAGACCGCCATCAGCAGCGGGAAGTTCCACGGAATGATTGACGCGCAGACGCCGATGGGCTCGCGGATCGTGTAGTTGTACGACCGGCCGGGCCGCGACATGCCCTCGATTTCCTGGGGCTCCTGATTGTAGTTCACGGCCATCTGGCCGAAATAGCCCATCTGGCGCTGGGCGAGATAGGCATCCGCGCCGGTCTTGGCGATCGTGCCGCCGGAATCGAGCGATTCCAGACGGGCGAGATCCTTCTGGCGCTCCTTCATCTTGGCGGAGAGCGCGCCGATGATCGCGCTGCGCTCTTCGCCCCGCATGCGCGGCCACGGGCCGTTGTCGAATGCATCGCGCGCGGCGGCGATGGCGTCGAGCGCATCGGCCTCGCTGGCGACGGGGATCTCGGCGATGGCCTCGCCGTTATAGGGATTGAGTGTCGGCTTGCTCGCGCCGCCTTCCGCGTCGCGGAACTTACCGCCGATATAAAGCTGATACTTTTCCATCGTCCCGTCGCCTCCGTCGTGTCGGATTTTCGTGGTTGGCGGGGAACTTATCGCAGGGCCGGTAGGGCGTCCATACGACCGGAGGCGCCGTCAGGCCGCGCGGCCGGCGAAGTCCTCCGCTCCATAGGCGCTCCGCTGACGAACGGCGACCGCCTTGAGCTCGTCGACCGTATTGCAGCCGAGCTGGCCGAGCGTCGCGCTGAGATCGTCCATCAGCAGGTCGATCAGGTGCGCAGGCCCGTGCCCGCCGAGCGCGCCGAGGCTCCACAGGAACGCCTTGCCGGCGAACGCCGCATCCGCCCCGAGCGCCACCGCGCGCGCGGCATCGGTGCCGGACCGGACACCGGAATCGTAGATGATCGCGGCGCGGCCGTTCACCTGGCGCGCGATCTCGGGCAGGACGTCGATGGGCGCCGGCAGCGCGTCGATCTGGCGGCCGCCGTGGTTGGTGACGAACATGCCGTCGAGGCCGAGCTCGATGGCGCGTTCCGCGTCTTCGGGATGCATGATGCCCTTGATGACCAGCGGCTTCTTCCACTTGTCGCGGTAGCGCGCGATCTCGTCCCAGGTGAAGGCGCCCCCGCTCTCGCGCCGGATGAAGGCGGCCGCCTCGGCGATGCTCACGCCGGGCTTCATGTAGGGCGCGAGCGAAACGAACTTTGGAATGCCGTTGCGCGACAGCGCGCTCATCCAGTGCGGCGAGCGCATCGCGTCGAGCTTGAGGCGCATGGTCAGCTTGAACGGGTTCATGATGCCGCTCTTCACCTCGCGCGGCCGCGTGGTCCGCGTCGGCGTGTCGATCGTGAGGACGAGCACGTTGACGCCGGCCGCTTCTGCGCGGCGTACGAGGTCGAGCCCGATCTTGTGATCCTCGCGATGGAAGCGATAGAGCTGGAGCCACAGCACGTCGGGCGCGATCTCCGCCGCTTCCTCGATATCGATGCCCGACAGAACGCCGAGCGTATAGGGCACGTTCGCCGCCTGCGCCGCCTTCGCCAGATAGATTTCGGCGCCCGGGTAGGCGGTGCCCGGCCCGCCGACCGGCGCGACCCCGACCGGCGCCGCGTATTCCTTGCCGAGGATCGTGGTGTTCACCGGCGGCGGCTCGATCACGCGCCCGTAGCGCGGCACCATCTCGATGGAATCGAGCGCGTTCCAGTTCCGCTGGATGCCGGTATCCGC
>JAYPTI010000002.1:50755-56343 GCA_038133505.1 Alphaproteobacteria bacterium | reverse complement strand
GCGGTGGATCATCCTGATATAAGGCCGCTGGTATTCGAAGCACGCCGCCTTGAGCCACGCCACAACCTCCGTGTGGTAGTCCATCGCATCGATCAGAAGGGCGGACGGCCCCGTGCCGCCCGAACCGGCGGCGGCGATCAGCGCTTTTGCCGTGGCGGCATCATCGGCGATTACCGGGCCGATCTGCGTCCAGGTGCGGCCGTCGCGGGCGAGAACGAAACCTGACAGCTTCCCGTTGCGCCACGCGCCGAACGCCCGGCCCGGCTCGCGCCGGTACAGGTGACGCAGCAGTTCCTCGCGCGCGCCCGCGAAAATCGCCCGGTCG
This sequence comes from Alphaproteobacteria bacterium, assembly GCA_038133505.1. Classification (GTDB taxonomy): domain Bacteria; phylum Pseudomonadota; class Alphaproteobacteria; order MPNO01; family UBA830; genus JAYQUR01. The sequence continues at coordinate 56,018 of JAYPTI010000002.1, read as the reverse complement.
TAGACGGCGACGGCGTCGAGTTCGCCGGTCGACAGCGGTCTCAACTCGGTGCCGGGCGGCGTCTCGGCGCCCAGCGTCGCCTTCTCCGCGATCAACCGTTCCAGCCCGTAGACGTCGAGGAAGCCGATCTGCCGGTAGACTTCGCGGCCGGCGGGCGTGGCGTCCAGCCCGGGCACCACGCCGTCGCGCTGCAACAGCCCGATAACCCGGTTCATCAGGTCGGTCGCGATACCGCGCCGCCGCCAGTCGGGCGCCACGAGGACCATGCAGACCCAGCCGAACATCCCGTAGGGGAGCGCCATCGCGGAGGCGACCAGCTTGCCGCTTCCGTCCGTCATGCCGACGCCCGGGCCGTTCGCCAGCATATAGGCCCAGTCGTCTTCGGTCTGGTTCCAGCCGATTTCGGTCGACAGCAGGAACCCCCGATTCGCGTCCTCTACGGAGAGGTCGTGCAGCGTCAGCCTCGCGATGTCAGAAGGATCCGTCACGGCTGTCGAACGCTGTCGGTTTGTTGAGATTCTCGCCGCCGCGCGCAATCCAGTCGGCGAGCCAGCCGATCATGGTGTCCGCCGTGACGGTGACGGGGCCGAGAAGGCGTTCGGATTCGGATATGTCGACCAGCCAGCCGCGGGCGTCCTCGGTGTTCCTGAAGCGCGGCGGCCGTCCGAACCGCTCGCCGAAGGCCGTCGCGACCGCGCGAACGCTGAGGGCCGGGCCGCTGATATTGATCGGCGTCGTGGGCTCCGTGCAATGGGAGAGGCAGCGCAGTATCCGGCTGTTGGCCTCGCCCTGCCAGATGACGTTGGCGTGCCCGGCCGTGAGGTCGATCTCCTCGCCTGCGAATACTTTCGTCCCGATGTCCCACAGAACGCCGTAGCGCATGTCGATCGCGTAGTTCAGCCGGATCAGGCGGCCCGGCGTGCCGTGTTTCGCGGAAAAGAACTCGAACATCCTTTCGCGGCCGAGGCACGACTGTGCGTATTCGCCCATGGCGGCGGCCGGAACGGCTTCGTTCGCGCCCGGCCCGTCGATGTCGACCATCGGATAGACGTTGCCGGTGGAGAAGGCGACGATGCGGCTGTGCCGATAGCGCTCGGCGACCAGCGCGGGCACGTGGACGTTCATCGCCCAGGTCATCTCGAGATTGCCGCTGGTCCCGAACTTGCGTCCCGCCATGAACACGACGTTCGCGCAGTCCGGCAGTGCGGCGAGCGCATCGCGGTCGAGGAGGTCGCAGCGGACGGCTTCCACGCCCCATCCCCGGAGCTTTTCCTCCAGACCCGCCTCGCTGAACCGCGCGACGCCGATCACCCGCTTGTCCGGCGCAGCGCGTTTCGCCATGCGCGCGAGGGTCGGGCCCATCTTGCCGCCGACGCCGAGCACGGCGATATCGCCGTCGAGCGACGCGAGGTCGGAGATCAGCGCCGCGTCGGGGCGCGTCATGAATTCTTCAAGCTCGTCGGTATCGGCAAAGGCGGCGGGGAGAGCGTCTGTCATTTCGGTCGGTTGACCCGGTCGGTTCGGTCTGATTTTGTCGCCGGACTGTACGGGCGGGCCGTCCGCACCGTCAACCGAGAGGCCGAACGGCGCATGCCGCTCCATCGTGACGACCTGCCGACCGAAGTGTCGGAAATCCTGTTCCGGGGCGCGGTCATCCCCGCCCATCCGCTTGCCCTGAACGCGGCGTGGGAATTCGATCCCGTGCGCCAGCGGGCGCTCAGCCGCTATTATATCGATGCCGGTTCGGGCGGGCTCGCGGTCGGCGTGCACGCGACGCAGTTCGAGATCCGCGACGTCGGCCTCTACGAACCCGTGCTGGAGTGCGCGATCGAGGCCGCATCCGACTGGGCCGACCGGCCCCTCGCGATGATCGCCGGCCTCGCCGGCGGCACCGCGCAGGCGGTCAAGGAGGCGCAGACGGCGGTGGCGCTCGGCTACCATGCGGGCCTCCTCAGTCTCGCGGCGATGAAGGGGGCGAACGAGGACGATCTGGTCGCCCACTGCGCGGCGGTGGCCGCTGAGATACCCCTCGTCGGTTTCTACCTCCAGCCCGCGGTCGGCGGGATCCTGCTGTCTGCGGATTTCTGGCGCCGCTTCGCCGAGATCGAGAATGTCGTCGCAATCAAGGCGGCGCCGTTCAACCGCTACCGCACGCTCGACCTCGTGCGCGGCGTCATCGAGGCGGGGGCGGAGGACCGGATCGCGGTCTATACGGGCAACGACGATCACATCGTCCTCGACCTGATCGAGCCGTTCGTATCGCTCAGGGACGGCAAGGAGGTCCGGCTGCGCATCCGGGGCGGGCTGCTCGGCCACTGGTCGGTCTGGACCAAGCGCGCGGTCGAGCTGCTGGAGCGCATTCACGCCGCCGTCGCCGCCGGCGCGATCGACGCGGAGCTGCTCGCCTTGTCGTCGAAGATCACGGACTGCAACCGCGCGGTCTTCGATGTCGCCCACGATTTCGCCGGCTGTATCCCCGGCTGCCACGAAATCCTGCGGCGGCAGGGGCTCCTCGAAGGCACCTGGTGCCTGAACCCCCATGAGGTCCTGAGCCCCGGCCAGGAAGCGGAACTCGATCGCGTCCATGCGGGCTATCCCGAGATGAACGACGACGAATTCGTCGCGGCGAACCTGGACCGCTGGCTTTCGTAATTTGAGATTTGCGCGCGGTACTCCGGCGTGGCAGCTATAGGGCGGAAACAGGGACGGCAGGGACATGGCCAAGAAAATCGACGTACAGACGCTCAAGAAGATGATCCGGGACGACGAGGAGCTGGCGCTGCTCGATGTCCGCGAGGCCGGCCAGTTCGGCATCGACCACATGCTGCACGCGATCCCGTGCCCCTACAGCACGCTGGAGACCCGCGTGGGGCTCATTGCGCCGCGCGCGTCGGTACGCACGGTCCTGATCGACGAAGGCGACGGCGTGGCCGAAAAGGCGGCAGCGCGGCTCGCCGACATGGGTTACTCGGACGTCTCGATCCTCGATGGCGGCAATCCGTCCTGGGCTGCGGCCGGGTTCGAGGTGTTCCAGGGCGTCAACGTGCCGTCGAAGGCGTTCGGCGAGGTCGTCGAGCACGATGCGAACACGCCGCGCATCACCGCCGACGATCTTCACGGCATGCAGGAAGCCGGCGACAACATCGTGATCGTGGACGGCCGCACGCCCGCAGAGCACAACCGGATGTCCATCCCCGGCGGCATGAGCCTGCCCAATGCGGAAATGCTCTACCGCATACACGACATCGCGCCCGACCCGGAGACCACCATCGTGGTCAACTGCGCCGGGCGCACGCGCTCGATCATCGGCGCGCAGGGGCTGATCAACGGCGGCGTTCCCAACAAGGTCGTGGCGCTCAAGGCCGGGACGATGGGCTGGACGCTCGCCGGCTACGAGCTCGATCACGGCAGCACGCTGAAATATCCCGACCGGGTCAGCGACGAAGCGGCGGCGCTCGCCGAAAAGCGCACCGCGGAGATGCTGAAGCGTTTCGACGTCTCCTCGGTGGACGCCGCGACGCTCGAGACATGGCGCGCCGATGACAGCCGCACGACGTTTCTGCTGGACGTCCGCGCCGAGGACGAGTTCCTCGCCGGGCACCTGCCGGGATCGGTCCATGCGCCGGGCGGTCAGCTCGTGCAGGCGACCGACCAGTGGTGCGGCGTCTGGCAGGCGCGCGTCGTGCTGCTCGATACCGCGCCGTGCGCCCGCGCGGCGGTCGCCGGCCACTGGCTGCGCCAGATGGGCTGGGAGGTCTATGTGCTCGATGGCGGGCTCGGCGATCTTGCGACCGAGACCGGCGCGCCGCCCGCCCCGGCGGCAGGCGCGGTCGATGTCGACGCCATCATGCCGGACGACTTCGCCGCGGCGATCGAGGCGGGGAGCGTGCTCGTCGTCGACGTCGATCATTCGATGGATTACCGTGACGCGCATCTGCCCGGCGCCGTCTGGGCGGTCCGCCCGCGGCTCGACCGGCTCGACGTGCCGGCGGGCAGGAAGGCGGTGTTCTGTTCGGAGCACGAGACGCGCGCCCGGCTCGCCGCGGCGGACTACAGGCGCGATACGGGCGCCGATTGCGCCGTCCTGCAGGGGGGCCGCGAGGCCTGGGTCGCGAAGGGCCTGCCGACGGAGAGCTCGCCCGACGTGCCGCCCGACGAGGACGCGATCGATTTCCTGTTCTGGGTGTCGCAGCGCCACATGGGAAGCGATGCAGCGGCCCGGGCCTATCTCGAATGGGAAGAAAACCTGCCGGCGCAGGTCAAGGCGGACGGCGACGCCCGCTTTACAGTCGTCACCGGCTAATCAGGACGGAGTTCAGCTCTCATGACACTCAAGCTCGGCTATCTGCTGCCCACCCGCGAACGCATCATGGTCGGCAAGCACGAGGTGCAGGAAATTCTCGCGCTCGGCGATCTCGCGGACGAGATCGGCGTCGACAGCGTGTGGATCGGGGATTCGCTGCTGGCGAAGCCGCGCCACGATCCGCTCGCCCTGATCGGCGCCATCGCCGGCCGGACGAAGCGGGTGACGATGGGCACCGCCGTCCTGCTGCCGATGCTGCGCAATCCGGTCCTGCTGGCGCACCAGTTGGCGACGCTCGACCAGATCGCCGAGGGGCGCATCATTCTCGGCGTCGGCACCGCCCGCGACGTCCCGGCGATCCGCAACGAATTCGAGGCGGCGGGCGTGCCGTTCGAAAAGCGGATCGGCCGCATGCTCGAGCAGATGGAGCTCTGCCGCGCGCTGTGGTCGGGAGAGCCGGTCGACTGGGACGGGTTGTGGACGGTGAAACAGGGCCAGCTTGCGCCGGTTCCCTATACGCCGGGCGGACCGAAGATCTGGTCGGGCGGCGGCGTCGACGCGGCGCTCAAGCGCGCGGGCCGTTATTTCGACGGCTGGTTCCCGTCCGGCGCCGGCACCGGCAAGGACTGGACCGAAGGCTGGAGGGGCGTGCAGCACTACGCGAAGGAAGCGGGCCGCAATCCCGACGACATCGTCGGTGCCGCCTACGTAACGCTGGCCGTGAACGACGACCAGGCAAAGGCCGATGCCGAGCTGGACCAGTATCTCGCCGACTACTACCTGCGTCCGGCGGAGGAAATCCGCCAGCAGCAATACACCTTTGCGGGTAACCGGGCGGGCGCCGTCGACTGGTTGGGCGAATTCGCGGCCGGCGGCGCGTCGCACATCTGCATCCGTTTCACCGGTTCGGACGACGCGGCACAGATGGAGGAACTGATCCGGATACGCGAAGAGCTGGAG
>JAYPTI010000002.1:50056-50745 GCA_038133505.1 Alphaproteobacteria bacterium | reverse complement strand
CACCCGGTTGCGCAGGATGCCGATCTTCTCGAGTTCCAGCTCGATAACGTCGCCGGGCTCCATCAGGCGGAAATGCTCGTGGCCCGAGCCGCCGCCGATGGTGCCGGCGCCGAAAATCTCGCCCGGCCAGACCGTCTCGTCGCGGCTGACGTGCTCGATCATGCGTTCGAACGAGTGATAGATGTCGCCGGAACTTCCGCGTGACAGCTCCTCGCCGTTGAGCCGCGCCGACATTTCGAGGTCGTACGGATCGTCGATCTCGTCGGCAGTGACGATGCAGGGGCCGAGGACGTTGCCCGTATCGAAATCCTTGCCCTTCGCCGGGCCGAGCTGGCCGCGCATCTCGTTGATCTGCGCATCGCGCGCGCTGACGTCGTTGTAGATCGTGTAGCCGAACACGTAGTCGCGCGCGTCCGCCTCCGCGATGTTCTTCCCCTTGCGCCCGATGACGAACGCGAGCTCGAGCTCGTAGTCGAGCTCCTGCGTGAAGCTCGGATAGAGAATGTCCTGCTCAGGCCCGATCACGCTCATCCGGTTGCACTTGAAATAGACCGGTTGCTCGAACCAGACCTTGGGTGGGTCGAGCTGGCCGCGGCGGCGGTATTCCTCCATCGCCGCGTCCGGGTCCGGCTTGCGTGCGGCGGATTTCCTGAAATGCACCTCGCGGGCGCCCCGGGCGTGGCCTTCGT
>JAYPTI010000002.1:25601-50046 GCA_038133505.1 Alphaproteobacteria bacterium | reverse complement strand
GCTGGCCGGCTGCGCGGGTATTGGTCCGACCGATGGCGCGGGCGCGGGATCGGCGCGCGCAGATGGACGGACTTGGTCGGGGTCACGGCTTCCGCCGGCGGCACGTCGACGAATTCCTGCGCTGCTGCAAGCCCGGCGCTGCCGGAATCGATCAGCGCGATCATGGAGGCGAACATCTTCGTCTCCTCACCGTTGACGAGGCGATAGGCGGCGGCGAGATCGACGATATTGCGGTCGCCGTCGATGAAGGCGCCGATGCGCTCCTCGTCGTCGGCGGTATGAAAAGTGACGAGGCGCATCAGGCTGCTCCGATCCGGTTGGCGACGGCGTCGCCGAAAGCGCGGGTGCCGAGTTTGCCGCCGAGATCCGGCGTCCGCGTTTCGGGCGCCGCCAGTGCCTCGTCCACGGAACGCGCGAGCGTGGCGCCCGCTTCGACGAGGACGTTCTCGCCGTTCCGCCGGCCCATCCAGTCGAGCAGCATCGCGCAGCTCTCGATGATGGCGGACGGGTTCGCGGCATCGGTGCCCGCGATGTCGGGCGCCGCGCCGTGCGAGGCCTGAGCGATGGCGATACCGTCGCCCGCGTTGATCGAAGCGCCGAGTCCGAGCCCGCCCGACATTTCGGCTGCCTGGTTCGACAGGATATCGCCGAACATGTTGGTGGTGACGATCACGTCGAACGCGTCGGGTTCGCGGACGAGGAGCGATGCCATCGCGTCGACGAGCACTTCCTCGACCTCGACGTCGGGATAGTCGGCGGCGGCGGCCAGCGCGGCTTCCCGGAACAGCCCGTCGGACAGCTTCAGGACGTTGCCCTTGTGCACGATGGTCAGCCGCTTCCCGCGCGTGCGCGCGATCTCGCAGGCGGCGCGCACCACCCGGTCCGAGCTCTGGCGCGTGATCTTGCGGACCGCGAGCGCAAGGTCGGGCGTCGGCATGAATTCGCCTGCGCCGGCAAACATCGTGCGGTCGGCGTAGAAGCCTTCCGTGTTTTCGCGGACGATGACGAGGTCCATTTGCCGGAGGGCGGGAACGCCGGGCCGCGACCGGCTCGGCCGGATATTGGCGTAGAGATCGAGCGTGCGGCGGAAGGCGGCAGAGGGATTGACGCCGCCCTTGTCGGCCGGCGGGTAGATTGCGGTGTCGACCGGCCCGAGCACGACCGCATCCATCGTGCGGGCATGATCGATAAGGCCGTCCGGCACCGTGCAGCCGTGCTTTTCCAGCGCGGGCAGGCCGACGTCGCGCGTCTCAAAATCGATACCGAGGCCGTATTTCCGGCCCAGCGCATCGAGGCAGCGCTCCGCCGCGGCCACGATTTCGGGGCCGATCCCGTCGCCGGGCAGCAGGAGGATTTTCATTGGGCAGTCTCCGGGCCTTCGTCCGGCACGGTATCGCCCGGTGCGGCGGAGAAGTCCAGAGGAGTGCGGAAAGCCGCTAGCCCCAGACCTCGTTGGCGACGTCGACGACGAACTTGAGCTTCGCCGCCTGATCTTCCTCCGCCAGCTTGTTACCTTCCTCGATCGAGGCAAAGCCGCATTGCGGGCTGAGTCCGAGGTTTTCCTTGGGGAAAATCTTCGCTGCCTCGTCGATGCGCGCCTCGATCTCCGCCGGGTCTTCCATGCGGCCGTGCTTCGTCGTCACGAGCCCGAGCACGACCTTGCGGTCCTGCGGCATGTGGCGCAGCGGCTCGAACCCGCCCGACCGCGCGTCGTCGTATTCCATGAACCAGGCGTCGACCCCGATCTTCGGAAACAGGACTTCCGCCATCCGGTCGTAGCCGCCTTCCGCGTTCCACTGGCTGGCGGCGTTGCCGCGGCACAGATGGAGCGAGACCTCGGTGTCGGGCGACCGCTTCGAAACGCAGGCGTGGATCGCCTCGCCGTATACGGCGAGCATCTCGTCGGGGTCCTGGCCGCTTTCGACGAACGCCTTGCGCTGGCTCTCGTCCAGAAAATAGGTCAGCACCGGGTCGTCGATCTGGATGTAGCGGCACCCGGCCGCTTCGAGCGCGGCGATTTCCGCCTGGTAGAGGTCCGCGACATCGGACCAGAAATCGTCCGGCGATGCATAGATGTCGGGATCGATGGCGGCTGGGCCGCCGTAATAGACCATGCGCGTCGGCGAGGGCAGGGTCATCTTCGCGGTCTTCGACGTCGCGTTCTTAAGGAACGTAAAGTCGCCGACCGAGATCTTGCCGCCGCCGCCGAGCTTGCCCGCGATGCGGACCCCCTTCGGCACGTAGCCGCCGCCGTGGGTCGGGTTCTGCTGGAACGCATCGGATGCCTTCGGCTGCGTGATCTCGACCCCGTCGATCTGCTCGATGAAATGGATCCACCAGTTCTCGCGGCGGAATTCGCCGTCGGTGATCGACTCGAGGCCGGCATTTTCCTGCATGGCGACGCAGCCGGCGATGCACTCGTCCTCGACCGCGGTCAGACCGGCACGATCGAGCGCGCCGGCATGAAAATCCGCCCGCGCCTTCTTCAGGCGTTCGGGACGCAGCAGGCTGCCGACATGGTCGGCGCGAAAGAAGGGTTTGCTCATCGGATTTCCTCCCGAAATTTCAGCCGCGGACGCCGGATTGTTCCACGGCGGCGGGAATGCTGTCGACGTTGAGCGGCGCCATCAGATGGACGCCGGCGATCCCGTCGATCTCCGCATAGGCCGCCATCAGGTCCGCGCAGATTTTCGTGCCTTCCGCCTTCGGGTCTTCCGCGGCGTCGAGGCGGTCGATCAGGGCATCGGGAATGGTCGTGCCCCACAGGTTGGCGACCATCCACCGGGCCGAACGGGCCGACGCCAGAGGGCCGATGCCGATCAGGACGCCTGCACGCTCCGAGATGCCTGCGTCGACGAGCCCGGCGGCGTATTTCCGCACGAGATCGACGTCGAAGCAGAACTGGGTCTGGATGAAGCCCGCTCCCGCGTCGATCTTGGCGGTCAGCCCGCCGGGATTCCAGCGGTCGCTAGCCGGGTCGGAGGGGACGTCCGCGCCGCCGATGAAGAATTTCGGCGGGCTCGATATCTCGCGCCCGGACGGTAGTTTGCCCTCGTCGCGCATCATCTTCGCCGCCTCCATCAGGTCGCGGCTTTCGTAGTCGAACACGGGCTTGGCGTCCGGCTGGTCGCCCGCGGACGGATCGTCGCCACGCAGGATCAGCAGGTTCTCGACGCCCATCGCCGCGCCCCCGAGAAGGTCGCTCTGAAGCGCGATGCGGTTGCGGTCGCGGCAAGTGAACTGGAGGACCGGTTGGATGCCGTTCTGCAGCAGCAGCGCCGCCGCCACGACGCTCGACATGTGCGCGCGGGCACTGGCGCCGTCCGTGACGTTCGCCGCATCGACGACGCCTTTGAGAACCGACGCTTTCGACAGAAGGTCGTCCGGATTGGCGGAGAGGGGCGGGGTTACCTCCGCCGTGACCGCAAATCGGCCGGAGGCGATGGCGTCCGAAAGGGTGCTCATCAGTCGCGCCTCCTGGAAACGACGAAGGATTCATCCTGGAACCAGAGGCCGTTATGCTGGCGAAGAACGTCCCGGGTCGCTTCCAGATACGCGGTGCCCGCCATGGCCGTCTCCAGACGTTCGTCTTCGATCTGCGCCACGTAAACAGCCGCGTTCCACGCCGCCATCAGGGTCGACGTGCCGATCGAAGAGCCGATCTCGGTCGGCAGGGTATGCATCACGTAGCGGAAAAGGGCGCGCTTGTCGGAGGCGGCCGTGAAATTCAGATCGCGGCCGGCGCGGCCCAGTTCCTTCTTCAGCGCCTGCAGGATCGTTTGGCGGTTGTGCGTGAACGGGTTCTCGTCCGGCCAGACGCGCTTGATGATCTCGAGCCCCGGATCTTTTCCGTGGGAATGGATCGTCAGCATGCGCCCGCCCGGCGCGAGCGCCTCGGCGAGCGGGGCGAGGACGCGCTTGACCTTGAGTTCGAGCGAGGCGCGGAGGCGGAACGGCTGCGATGCGATGATCAGGTTGTAGTCCTTCATCGCGAGACCGGGCCGCGGGATGATGTTGTCGAGCAGCAGCTTGTGATCGCTGCGGTAGAGGATCATGACCGACGGCCGAACGTATAGCGTGTTGCGATTTTTGGCGCTTGTCTGTTCCTGCCTGGCTTCGGCGATATCGGGATAAAGCGCCGAGATCTGCTCCTCGAAATCGTGCGCGGAGTTGCCGTCGAGCGCGACTTCCTTCCAGTTGAGCCGGGCTGAGTTCTCCGGCGCGCGAGGCATCAGCGACGGTGCTTCGGCGTAGAACATGTTGGTGATCACGACCACCATCGCGGGGTGCTCGTAGAACCGGTCGGGGAGTTTCTCGAGCGTCAGCCGGACGTCCTCGAGGCTGATTTCCTTGCCGACGACGTAGAACGGGACGGTGGGATAGAGCTGGTGCATGTGCCGCATGACGCGGGTCAGCACGGTGCCGTCGCCCATGCCGGCGTCGAAGACGCGCAGCGCCGGCGGGCGGACCTGCAACCGGCTGAGCTCCTGGCCGATACGGTCGGCGACCGCCCATTTTTCCGAGCAGGTGTTCACGAACAGCAGATATTTCTGCCGGTTGTCGTAGAAGCGGAAATGGGGCGCACCGTCGGCATTCCCGTCAGGCGCGGCGGCGGGCGCCGGCACTGTCGAGGGGCGCGTCCGCGTCAGGCGGGGGTCGTAGGTGACGGTGTCGTTTTCGGACTTCTCGAGTTTCGAGAGGAATTTCTCGACGCGTGCGATCGTCGCCGTCGTCACCCGCTTTCCGTCGCGCAAACGCCCGACGAACTTGCCGTCGTTGACCGCCCGGCGGCCGAAAGTGGATTCCGCGATTTCTTCCTGCCGGCAGTAGGCCTCGATCCGTTCGATCAGATCGTCATGTTCAGGCATTTTGCTGTTCCCCGCCCAATCTTGTTCTGGTTGTTTGATGAATTATCCCAAAAAATTTTTCTGAATCAAGGTTGGGAAGAGGCCCATCGAAAAGACCGGCTGGCGCAAGGGCCGGTTTTCCCGCCGGTGCGCCCGTGTTAGACCTCGGGTATGCCCAAATTTTCGCATAGGGACGCCGCATGACGCGGCCGATCGTCCCCGTCCTCGCTCTGCTGGCCGGCACCGGCATTCTATTGCTGGGCGGCGGCTTGTACGGGACGCTTCTGGCGATCCGCGCCGGGGTCGAGGGGTTTTCCGCCGGGACGGTCGGCGTCGTGATGGCCGCCTACTACGCCGGTTTCGTGATCGGCTGCCTGCAATGCCCGGTGCTGATCCAGCGGGTCGGCCATATCCGCACGTACGCGGCGCTCACGGCCATCGCGTCCGCCGCGTCGCTTGCGCATGCGATGATCGTGGACCCGATCGTCTGGGGCTTCCTGCGGGGCATCGCGGGTTTCTGTTTCGCCGGCCTCTACATGATCATCGAAAGCTGGCTGAACGCGAAGGTCGATCAACAGTCGCGCGGCCGCGTCTTCGCCGTCTACATGATGGTCAATCTCGGCGCGCTGGCGGCCGGGCAGCTGCTGCTCCTGACGGCCAATGCCCAGAGCTTCGAGCTGTTCTGCGCCGTGTCGATCCTGGTCTCGCTGGCGGCGGTGCCGCTGTCGCTCAGCCGGGTCGAGCCGCCCGCGCCCGAGCGCCGGCCGCGCCTCCGCGTCTCGACGCTGTGGCGTATCTCTCCCCTCGGGCTGGTCGGCTGCGCGGGCGTCGGGCTCGCTCAGGGCGTGTTCTGGTCTCTGACGCCGCTGTATACCTTCGGCGTCGGGCTGACCGAGGACCAGACGGCCATCTTCATGGTGCTCGCGGTGACCGGCGGATTGATGTTGCAGTGGCCGATCGGATGGCTGTCCGATCGTCGCGACCGCCGCGCCGTGCTGTGCGGGGTCTGTCTGGTCACGGCCATGCTGGCGGCCGGCGTCGTACAGGTCGGCAGCATGTATTCGCTCCCGGGACTGCTCGCCCTCGCGCTGTTGTACGGCGGCACGTCGTTCACGATCTATTCGCTCGCGGTAGCCCATGCCAACGACCATCGCAGTGAGCACGGCATCGTGGCGCTGAGCGCGAGCCTGCTGCTCGTCTACGCGATCGGTGCGATGACCGGCCCGCTTCTCGTCGGCGCCCTCGTCGACCGGATCGGCGCGGGCGCGGTCTACGGTTTCATCGCGGTCGTCTATGTCGGCGTCGGCGCCTTCGGAATATGGCGGATGACCCGGCGGGCGCCGCCGCCGCCGGAAGAGCAGGGGACGTTCGTCCCCATGGCGCGCGCCGGGGCGCTCGCGGGCATGATGGACCCCAGGGCGAAAGACAGAGAAGTGAGTCCCGGTTCGGAATGACCGAGGCCGGTGTGTCGCGTCGCCTGGTTCTCCCCGGTGTATCGCAGGCGCTATACTGGCGTACGTTTCAATGAGCGCCGGCTGCCCGGCGAGACCACAACGAAAAGAATCCGACCAGACAGGGAGACAAGAATGGCCAAGCTGCCGCTGACCTTCGCCTGCGGGCCCTACGACCGAATGGAGGCCCTGCGCTACGGGCTTCTCGACGTCGAGGGCATCGATCTCAACTTCATCGAGATCCAGGCGCCGCGCGAAATATTCGACCGCATGGTCGGCGCCCAGGAATTCGACGTCTCCGAGATGTCGCTCGCCGAGTACGTGACGATGACGGCGAAGGGCATCAGCCCCTTTATCGGCATTCCCGTCTTTCCGTCGAAGGCATTCCGCCATGCCTTCGTCTGCGTCAATCGCAATTCCGGCATCAAGGAGCCCAAGGACCTCGCGGGCAAGCGGATCGGCACGCCGCTCTACACGCAGACCGCGGCGATCTGGATCCGCGGCGATCTCGAGAACATCTACGGGGTGGACCTGTCAGGCGTGCAGTGGATACAGGGCGCGGTGGAGAAGGCCGGCACGCATGGCGACCCGCCCGCGCCGCCGCAACTCCTCAAGCCGATCGAGATCACGCCCAACACGTCGGACAAGTCGCTGTCGCAGATGCTGGCGGACGGCGACATCGACGCGATCCTGGGCTCGCGCATGCCGGACTCGGTGCGTACCGATCCGGACAAGGTCGCGCATTTGTGGCCCGACTTCCGCGACGAGGAAAAACGCTACTACCAGGAGCATCGCATCCACCCGATCATGCATCTCGTCGTCATCCGCAAGGACGTGTACGAGAAGAACAAGTGGATCGCGCAAAGCCTGTTCAAGGCGTTTCTTGCGGCGAAGGATTGGGCGGTCGACCGGATGTATTTTTCGGGCGCGCAGAAATACATGCTGCCGTGGCTTTTCGACGATCTGCGCGAGATCGACGAGGTGTTCGGCGGCGATCCGTGGCCTTACGGCATCGACGAAAACCGGCCGACGCTCGAGGCCTTCGTGAAATACATGCACCAGCAGAACTTCATCCCGGAAGAGATCGCCGTCGACGATATCTTCGCGCCGATCCACGGCCGCGTCGACTGAGCGGCTGCCGCGGCGTTACGAGAACCGGAAACCCCGCCGTGACGGCGGGGTTTCACTTTGGCGAGAGATCAGGGTATCTCGCGCCCGGCCGTTCGGAACCGGGCCTGTTTTTCGAAAACAAGTCTATTCGAATGTCGGACGGCGATCCGAGGATCACCGGTCAGTCGTCGGTGGAGCCATGCTTTTGCACACCCTCCCTGTCCGGGCGACGAATGCGGCCTTCCTCACCCTGCGTTGCCGTTTCGCGCGACGGCCTCAGCCGTCAATCGAAGCGTGCGCCGCCACCGGCAGAGAGTCAATTTGTATATGGCTCATATAACAAAATGATATAATTCGACAGGTCTCGACACCGCGCGCTCCCCGCCTGTCAGCCGTCCTTCCCGAAGATGTCGGTCAGCCGCGCGCCCTCGTAGAACGTCTTCTTGAAGGCTCCGCGCTCGGAATAACGCTTGTACCAGTCGGCGAGGGCGGGCTTTCCGAAAACGATATCGCCGAGACCGAGATCGATCATGCGGTCGACGGTAGGCATGTAGGCGGCATCCGCGATGGTGATTGCGTCGCCCATGACCCACGGCCGCCCGTCGGCAGCCAGCGCATCGTTGAAGCGCCGCGCCGCCTGATCCAGCCGGTCGATGGCTTCGTCGGTTTCCGCCGCGCCGAAGCCGACCTTGTTCATCCGCTTGTAGAAATGTTTCCGGACCGGGTGGCGGTCGGCCATTTCCTGATATTTCTCGTCCTCCATGTCGGCGTAGCGCTTTGCGAGGTACTTGTTGAAGGACGGCACCCGGATCGCCGGCGTCGGTACCTCTTCGAGATAACGCAACCACTTGCGCATATGCGCGCGGCCCACGGGATCGGCCGGCGACATGGGATGGTCGGGAAAAATCTCCTCCAGATATTCCATGATCACGGAGGAATCGACGATCACGTCGTCGCCGTGCGTGATCGTCGGCACGACGCCGTTCGGGTTCAACGAGAGATACCAGTCGGTCAGGTGCTCGCGGTTCTTGTGATCGACGATCCGGTCCTTGTAGGGAATGCCCTTTTCCCACATCAGAAGACGGACCTTCTGGCTGCAGGTCGACTGCGGGAAGTTGTAGAGCGTGATGGTGGACATTCGGTTCTCCCTTTTCCGGGCGGATCAGTTTCTGTTGGCGGCGAGATTGACGTTTCGGACGCGGGCGGTCGAGCCCCGGACGATCAGCTCCGGCCGCAGCGTCGTCGCGCGGGCAGGAGAGTAGGGCGTCTCCATGAGCTGTATCAGCCGCCGCGCGGCTTCCCGGCCCATCTCGTACTGCGGAATGCGGATCGTCGTCAGCGGCGGCGCGACCCTATCGACGAACGGCATGTCGTTGAAGCCCGTGACCGACATATCGCCGGGGCAGGCGAGGCCCGCATCGTCGATCGCCTCGTAGGCGCCGAGCGCGAGCAGGTCGTTCGAGGCGACGATCGCGGTGAATTCGCGGCCGGACGCGATCAGGTCGGCGGCGGCCCGCAGCCCTTCGTCCTCGGAAAAGGCCGTGGTTTCGGCGACGAGATCGTCCTCGGCGACGAGGCCTTCGCAAGCCATGGCGTCGTAGAAACTCCGGCGCCGGACTTCGCCCGTCGACAGCGTCTGCGGCCCGGCGATGTGGGCGATCCGGCTATGGCCCAGTCCTTTCAGGTGCGAGACGGCCTGCGCGATTCCCATCGCGTCGTCGTTCACGACGCTCGAGACCCCCGGCACGTCCGAGGACCGGTTGACCAGGACGACCGGCAGCCCGTCGGAGACGCAGTCGGCGACGATCGGATCGTCCTTGCGCGCCGTCGCCAGGATGAGCCCATCGACCTGGCGCGCGCGCATGGTCGCCACGGCATCGCGCTCTCGCTCGGCGAGGTTGTCGGTATTTCCCAGGACGGCGGTGTAGCCTCCCTCCGCCAGCGCGTCTTCGACGCCGCGGATGATCGGCGGAAACAGCGGGTTGGTGATGTCCGGGATAAGCACGCCCACGGTCCGGGACCGGTTCGTCCGCAGACCCTGAGCCGTCTGGTTGGGGCGGTAGCCGAGCTCGTCCGCAGCCGAAAGGACTTTCTTGACGATCTCGGACGTGATCCGGCCCCGCGTCGCCGGATTCAGGACCCGCGACACGGTCGACGGATGAACGCCGACGCGGTCGGCGACGTCCCGGATGGTCACGCGGGGGCGCGGGCTGTTCACGCGCGGTCTCCTCGATTTCTCCGGCGCCACCGCTGCTTCTTGCCTTGTCCGAGGCTGAGACGGTAGATTGCCGGTCCATTGTGCAAACGATTGCACAGAACGAAACCGGCTTCAACAAACAGCCGGCCCCAACAACGACGAAACGGAAGGGCGCGACATGGCGGAAACGGATCTCACCAAACACACCATCGGCTGGATCGGCACGGGCCGGATGGGCTTTGCCATGGCGCAACGCCTGCTCAAGGCCGGCGCCGACGTTTCCGTCTGGAACCGGACCCGTGCGAAGGCGGAGCCGCTCGCCGAATACGGCGCCAAGGTCGTCGACAGCCCGGCCGACCTCGCCGACCGGGACATCGTGTTCACCATGGTCGGCGGCCCGTCGGATTTCGTGCAGGTAACGCTCGAAGAGGGCGGCGTTCTCTCACAGAACCAGAAGCCGAAGATCCTGGTCGATTCCACCTCGGTCGACGAGGAGGCGTCTTCGAAGGTGCGCGAAGCAGCGGCCCAGATGGGCGTGCCGATGCTGGCGGCGCCCGTTTCCGGCAACGCCAAGGTCGTCAAGGCGGGCAAGCTGACGTTTGCCGTGTCCGGCCCGCGCGAAACCTACGACGAGGTCGCGCCGTACCTCGCCGCGATGGGGCGCGGCTCGTCCTACGTGGGCGAGGGGGAGCTCTCGCGCTTCATCAAGATCTGTCACAACGTCATGCTCGGCGTGGTCATCCAGAACCTCGTCGAGATCACCGTCCTCGCCGAAAAGGCCGGCGTTCCGCGCCACGCCTTCCTCGACTTCCTGAACAACAGCGTCATGGGTTCCATGTTCACCCGCTACAAGACGCCGTCGCTGGTAAATCTCGACTATTCGGTGACGTTCACGCCGAAGCTGCTGCTCAAGGATCTCGATCTCGGGCTGTCTGCGGCGCGGGCGAACGGCGTGCCAATGCCGGTGACCGCGACGACGCGCGAAATCGTCCAGTCGCTGATCGGCAACGGCTATACCGAGGAAGACTTCGCGGCGCTGCTCTCGCTGCACGCGGCCGCCTCCGGTCTCGAGCTGGAGTCCGAGGACGTGAAGGTTTCCGACGGGCTCTCCGACTGATCCCCTAGCGAACCGCAGGCACGCCGCCGGTGGAAGGCGCGCTCGACCTTTATTCGCTGAGCATCATTTCGCTCGGCCTCGCCATCGGTGCATTCGTCAAGGGACTTACCGGGATGGGCCTGCCGCTCGTCGCGGTGCCGTTCATGGCGAGCTTCCTCGGCGCCGAGCACGCCATCGTCGTGATGCAAATTCCGGGGCTGGTGTCGAACGCCTGGCTGGTCTGGCGGCACAAGGGAGAACTCGGCGGAATCAAGCTGCGCTACGATTTGATCCTGCCGGCGGCGGTGATGACCATCGCCGGGGTCTGGTTCCTCGATACAGCGAACGATAAAGTCACGATCCTCTTGCTGGCGGGCGTGGTGGCCGTGTTTCTCGCGTTGCTGCTGTTCAACCCGTCATTCCGCCTCGACGGCAGGATCGGGCGCGTGGCGACGCCGGTCGCCAGCATGGCGGGCGGTTTCGTGCAGGGCGCGGCCGGCGTATCCGGGCCTCTTTTCTCGACGCTCCTCCTGTCGTTCCGCCTCAGGAAGGAACCGTACGTCTTCTATAACGGGTTGCTGTTCGGTCTGTTCAACGCGATCCAGATCGTCGTCATGATCTTCTTCGGCATGTGGACGACGCAGCGCTTCGTCGAGGGCTGTCTTGCCCTGATCCCGCTGTTCCTGTTTCAGTATCTCGGGATGAAAGCCATGGGCCGCGCGAGCCCGGCGCTGTTCAACAAGGCGGTGATCGCCGTGATCGTCGTCATGGAAATAAAGCTCGTCTGGGAAGGAATCGGCGCATGACGCCGGAATCGTTCGTCGTCATCTTCTGCGCCCTGGCGATCGGGTCGCTGGCCAAGGGCATGACCGGGCTCGGTCTGCCGACCGTGAGCATCGCTATCCTGGCCGTGGTCTTCGGCGTCGAGCACGCCGTCGGCGTCACGACCAGGCCCGGCGCCTTTTCCAACATCCAGATCGTCTGGACGTGGCGCGACAGGTGGTCGGAGATCCCGTCGCCCTGGCCGACGCTCGGCGCCGCCGCCTGCGGCGTGGCGCTCGGCACCTGGGTGCTTGCCAATATCAGCGAGCGCCTGCTGACGATCGTGCTGGCGATCTGGATCGCGTTCTATCTCGTGACCGTGATTTTCAGGATCCGCCTCAAACCCGACGGCGGCGCCGCGAAGGTCCTGTCGCCGTTCCTGTCCGCGGCCGCCGGCATCGCCCAGGGCGCTACCGGCATGTCGGGCCCGTTCGTTGCGACCTGGGCGCACGGTTGGGGTTTCGTGAAGGAGACGTACGTCTTTGCCACGTCGCTCCTGTTCCTGTCGATCTCAGGCACGCACGTCATCGGCGTTGCCGTCGCCGGGCTCTACGACCAGGAACGCGTCTTCCAGGGTCTGCTCGCGCTTATCCCGGTCGCCATTTTCATTCCGCTCGGCATGAAGCTGACGACACGGATAAGCCCGCGAGCGTTCAACTGGGTGATCGTCGGCATCATTGCCGCGATGGAAGTGAAGCTAGTCTGGGATCTTTTCGCGGGCAACTGATTCTGCCGCCCCGCGGTTTCACCCGCGTTTGAGCATCCGCAGCGCGAACAGCAGGGCAAACGCCCCGATCGCGGCGATGACGATCGAGCGGATATTGAATCCCGTTACCGTCCCGAAACCGATCGCGGAGGCGATGAACCCGCCGATGACCGCGCCGGCGATGCCGACGATGATCGTCACGATCAGTCCGCCCGGATCGTTCCCCGGCATGACGAATTTGGCGATCAGGCCTGCGACGAGGCCCAGAATGATCCAGGTGAGAATACCCATGTGACGCTACCCCCTAATTTCCGTACGGCTGTGATCGTAGCCCGAATCGCAGCCGCATGCCGTACGCTATAGTCACGGACATGTTGCGCGCTTGCGTGCCTTCCGGCACAAGGATCGCAAACTCATAATGACCAAACGGGGCGGCGCTATGAAATCGTTTTCCGCAATTGCGGCAGCCGTGGCACTGGGCGTTTTGCCGGCGCAACCCTTGCCGCCCGCGACGCCGGGGCCACCAACAAGCTCTACGACATGAACGCGATGATGGCGCAGCCGCGCCCGTTCAAAGCGGTTTATCCGGTCGCGCAAACCGGCACCGTTCAGGCGCCGCTTCCCGGAAGCCAGTACCGCCTCCCGGCGAGCCGTCCTGCGCCGGTCAGCCCGCCAATCGTTCGGCGGCCCGCCGGCTACACGCCGCCACGGCAGACGGCGAGCGCCGGCCTCGCGCCTTCGGACGGCGACAAGGGCTGGATCTATCTCGAACGGCCGCCGCGCGACAGCAAGCCGTTCTACGGCCTGATCGCCGAAGCGCGCTTCGGCATCGCCGATCATGCGAACAGCAGCCTCGGGTCCGGCAAGGAAAGCGGCACGCTGTTCGCGCCAGAGCTTCTGTTCGTGTCGCCCGCCTTCATGCGTTACATCGGTTCGGCAAAGCCGACGCTCGGCTTCCAGTACAATACCGGCGGCGACCGCAACTTCTATTACGGCGGACTCACCTGGCAGATCGGCTTTTTCGACCTGTTTCACGTTGGCCTGATGTTCGGCGGCGCGTACCAGGACGGCGATCGGGGCACCAACACGCCGGGCGACATGAAACTCGGTTGCGACTTCCTGTTCCGGGAAGCCATCACGATCGGATTCACCTTCAAGGAACGTCATTCCATCGAGCTTCAGGCCGATCACTACAGCCATGCCGGATGGTGCAGCGACGAGAACGGCGGAACGGAGTCGCTCGGCATCGTTTACGGCTACCGCTTCTGACCCGGCGCAGCGACGGCGACGCGTGGCCGACGACAGCAACGCCCGGATCGAGACGCCCTCGGGGAAGGGCGCGAAAGACGAAAACTTTCCCGTCGCGTCCCGGCTCCTGTCATCGCGATACCGGCCGCAGATCGCCGCTTTCTACGATTTCGCGCGGGCGGCGGACGACATCGCCGACAATCCAGACCTCGACCCCGACGAGAAGATCCGGCGCCTCGATGCCTTCGAGTCCGCGTTGGACGGCTCGTCGGATATTCCCAAGGCAGCCACGCTGGCCCGCTGCCTCGCCGAAAGCCGGGTAACGGATCGGCACGCGCGCGATCTGCTCGCGGCGTTCCGCCAGGACGCGCGGAAGTCCCGCTACGCGACGATGTCCGAACTGCACGGGTACTGCGCGCTTTCCGCGTCGCCGGTGGGACGGTTCCTGCTCGATCTGCACGGCGAGGACGCGGCGCTCTACCGGAATTCCGATCCTCTCTGCGACGCGCTGCAGATCCTCAATCACCTGCAGGACATCAGCGACGATTTCGCGAGCCTCGACCGCGTCTATCTGCCCGCCGATCTGATGGCCGCGCGCGGCGTGACGGAGAAGGACCTTGTGAGTGCGCGCGCGACCGCCGGGATGCGCGCCGTCATCGACGCCTGTCTGGACGAGTGCGACCGGTTGATCGCCGCGGCAGCGCCGCTGCCGGTGAAGCTGGCCGACCGCCGGCTCGCCGCCAATTCCGCGGTCATCCTCCGCCTGGCCGCCCGGCTGTCGCGCAGGCTGCGGCTTCAGGACCCGCTTGCCGGGCGGGTGGCTCTATCCCGGACGGATTTCCTGATCGCGGGGGTTACGGGGCTCGTCGCCGGCGTCGCCAAGCTCTAGTCGCGCGCGAGCATGTTTTCGTAATCCGCGCCCATCACTTCGCTGATCGGCTTTCCCGAACGTACCGCTTCCGTCATCAGCGCTTCGCGCCGGGCCACCATCTCCGCCATGTCGACAATCTCGGCGGCGCGGGCCGTCTCGAGAAAGCAGATGCCGGAGCCGTCGGCGAGCACGTAGTCGCCGGGCGAGACCGTCACGTCGCCCACCCGGACCGGCTCGTTGAAGGCTTCCTCGACGATGCGGCCGCGCGCCGTGGTCGGGATGGCGTAGCGGGCGAATACCGGAAAATCGAGGTCGCGGCTCTCGTCGATGTCGCGGACCGGGCCGTCGCAGATGACGCCGGCGATGCCCTTCACCTGCGCGCCATGCGACAGGATCCCGCCCCATCCCGCGGCTTCGACGCCCGAAAGCTGCTCGATGACGAGGATATCGCCCGGCGCCGCCGCCTCGACGGCCGCGGTGCACAGATGCCGGACGGGGCCGGACAGGGCCTCGCCCGTGCCGAGCTTCACCGTAAGCACCTTCCCGGCGATGCGCTTTCCCGTCGTCAGGCGCGGGATCCCGGTTACCCGGCCCGGCGCCTCGAGCCGGTCGAGGGCGTCGGAGACGGCGGGCGTGTCGAGCTTCGAGAGACGCGCGACGATGCTATCGGCGTCGCTCATCGCCGGAAGCTCGCGTGGCGGTGTGGAATTCGGATAATGGGTGTCCTTCCGTTTTCCCGACCATAGACCGGGGTGGACGGCGATAAACCAGCGCCGTCAGGCGCTCGCCGGGGCCGCGGCGGCCGCGAAGGTCGCGACCAGCATGTCCGCGAAGGCGTCTTGTCCGTCGCCGTTCAGGTGGACGCCGTCGCTCCTATACGCCGCCCCAAGCAGATCGGTATCGGGACCTTCGAATATGCCGCGTTCCGGCGCGACGATTTTCCGCTGGGCGTCGCGGATGGCGTCGGACACGGCGCCGTCGACATAGGTCGCGCCGCAGACGAAGACCGGCGCATCCATACCGGCGACCCGGAGGCTCGCAATCACGCGGTTCAGGTTGTCGAGATAGCGGTCTGCGGGGGTTGAGACTTCGACGTCGCGCTCGCCCTGATGCCAGACGACATACGTGATGCCGAGACCGACATGGGCGACGTGGGCGAGAACGTTGGCGAGATAGGGCGCGAGATTGCCGCCCGGCGCCCATTGTCCGGCGCCGACGCCGCCCTGTGCCGCGCAGACGACGACGACCTCGTCGCAAATCCCCGCAGCGACGGCTTTCGGTGCGAAGCGGGTCCACACGGAACCGCCGTCGCCGGCGGCGCCCGGCAGCGGATCGTGCATGGGGACGAGGCCGCCCTGATAGAGCGTAAAGGCGCCCGGCCCGGCCGCGCGCGGCTCGGGGCCGTAATTCGCGACGTTGGATTGTCCGAGGACGAGAAGGGAGAGGCGGCGTTTCATCGGCTGAGAGTTCCCGTGCGGGCCGTTGCCCGCCGATCCGCCTCGACCCTCCGCTTTTACGGTTAAAGCCCGCTTAACGCCGCCGGCGGAAGGCCCTCTACTCCGCCGCTTCCGCGATCAGGCCGGTCCGGCCGTCCCAGACGGCGGCAGGAACGAGCGCATTACCCTCCATCAGCCGGCGCGTCGTCCGCAGCAGGGCCGAGCGCGTGATCGTCGGGATTCCGTCGACCGGATCGCCCGTCTCCAGTTCGACCGAGAACTCGCCCGTCGGATGTTCGACCGAGATCAGCTTCGGATTGCCGTCCGGCACGTCGGCCATGTCGTAGACCGCCGAGCCCGGCAGCACGCAGGCCGTTCCGACCGTCACCGCCGCGAGAACGCCGATCGAGGCGTGGCAGACATGCGGGATGAAGCAGCGGGTGTTGATCGTGCCCCCGTTTACCGGCGGCGAGACGAGGCACATCTTGGGAACGACTTTTTCTTTCACGTCGCCGAGATTCATCGCTTCCCCGATCTGGAGGCGGATCGACTCTATGCGTTTCTTGATGTCGTCCGCCGCATTCAGCTCGTCGCGGGTCTCGTAACCGGTGGCGCCGACGTCGGCGGCGCGCAGCATGACGACGGGCATACCGTTGTCGATGCAGGTGATCTCCACCCCGTCGACGACATCGACGACGTTGCCGGTCGGAAGCAGAGAGCCGCACGCCGAACCGGCGGTGTCGAGGAAGTCGATCATCACCGGAGCGGACGTGCCCGGCGCGCCGTCGATGCGCGCATCGCCGTCATAGTCGACGATGCCGCCCGGCGTCCGGATGTGCGCGTCGCAGAGATTGCCGGAATTGACCATGTAGATGCGGACGGAGGTCGTGCCGTCGGCCGCGTCGATCAGGCCGTGTTCGAGCGCGAACGGCGCGACGCCGGCCAGCATGTTGCCGCAATTGGGCGTCACGTCGACGAGCGGCTGGTCGACCTTCACCTGGCAGAACAGATAGTCGAGGTCGACGCCGGGCCGGTCCGACCGGCTGACGATGGCGACCTTGCTGGTCAGCGGATCGGCGCCGCCGAGCCCGTCGATCTGGCGGACGTCCGGCGATCCCATGATCGACAGCAGCACGCGGTCGCGCAGCGCGGGGTCGTTCGGCAGGTCGGAGGCGAGGAAGTAGGGGCCTTTCGACGTGCCGCCGCGCTGGATCACGCAGGGGATCTTGGTCTGGAGCGTCATTTTGTCTTACTCCGCAGCCTGTGCCGCGGCGATGTCGCCGATCACGTTCTCGATGACGTCGTCCGTCGCGCGCACGTCGCCGAAACACTGGTAGACCGACGTGAGCCCGGCGAGGTGATCCTCGTCGGTGAGCGAGGCGTTGCAGTCCTCGACCATCATCACCTTGTAGCCGATCATCATGCCGTCGCGCGCCGTCGACTCGCAGCAGATGTTGGTCAGCGTGCCGCCGATCAGCAGGTTCTCGATGCCGTGGGCCTGGAGCTGGTCGTGGAGGTCGGACGCACCCTGGACCAGCGCGCTGAAGCGGGTTTTCTCCGCGGTCAGGTCGGCCGGGTCGGGCTCTAGACGCGCGTCGAGCGCGTGGCCGTGCGAGCCGCGGGTGAGCCCGGTCTTGTGCGCCAGCATGCGGTCCGGGCTGAAGAAATGATCGTGATAGACCGGGAAAAGGCTCGGCGCGTCCTCGCCTTCGGCGACGGTCATGCTGACCCAGACGACGATCCCGTCCGCCGCGCGCGTCGCCGCCGCGAGCCGGTTGATGTTGGGAACGATGCGGGTGCAGGACTCCGAGCCGTCGACGAAGAAGTTCTGCATGTCGATCACGAGAAAGGCGGTCTTTTTCGGATCGAAGGTCTCGAAGACGTTCAAATGGCCGCGCTTCGCCTTGACGCGGTCCAGCACGTGCTGCGGCATACGGAAATCGGAAGTGGACTCGGACATGGCGGGCTCCCAAAAATTCGGTTCAGGTTAGCCCGCCGGCCCGTGGTTTTCCAGATGTCCCGGTCCGGCTCCGAAGGGCCGGGAAAGCCCTATTGGTGCTTGAAATCGGCCTTCCGCTTTTCGGCAAAGGCGCTCATGCCTTCCTTCTGGTCGACGGTGCCGAACGAGGCGTGGAACATGCGGCGCTCGAACCGGATGCCCTCCGACAGAGTGGTCTCGAAGGCGCGGTTCACGCTTTCCTTGATGATCATCGCATTGGGCAGCGACTTTGCAGCGATCGTCTCGGCCGCCTTGACCGCCTCGTCGACGAGCTCCGCGACGGGAACGATGCGCGAGACGAGCCCGGCGCGCTCGGCTTCCTCGGCATCCATGAACCGGCCGGTCAGGCACATGTCCATCGCTTTCGCCTTGCCGACCGCGCGCGTCAGGCGCTGCGTGCCGCCGGCACCCGGCGGGATGGCGAGGTTGACTTCCGGCTGACCGAATTTCGCGTTGTCGCCGGCGATGATGAAGTCGCACATCATGGCCACCTCGCAGCCGCCGCCGAGCGCGAAGCCCGCGACCGCTGCCACGACCGGTTTGCGGCAACGCGCGAGACGCTCCCAGCCCGCCGTGATGAAATCCTCCATGTAGATGTCGGGCCAGCCCTTGGCCTGCATCTCCTTGATGTCGGCGCCTGCAGCGAAGGCCTTTTCGGAACCGGTCAGGACCATTGCGCCGATGCCGTCGTCGGCCTCGAAGGCGTCGAGCGCGGCGGTCAGCTCGTCCATCAGCGGCGAACACAGCGCGTTCAGCGCATCCGGCCGGTTGAGCGTGATAAGGCCGACGCGGCCGCGGGTTTCCACGATGATGAATTCGTAAGCCATGGGTGCCTCCTGTGGCAGGCGGTTGTTGCGGTCAGTCGAGCGACAGCTCGGCCTCGCCGAGGGACTCGAAATGGGCGTTCACGATGTCGTCGGTGACGTCTTCGAGCGTCGCCGGCTTCCATTGCGGATTGCGGTCCTTGTCGACCACGGCGGCGCGAACGCCTTCGTAGAATTCGTGCCGCTGAAGGACGTGGCAGACCATGCGGTATTCCAGGATCAGTGCGTCCTTCGGAGAAATGCCGGGATGGTCGACGAGCTGCTTCGCCGTGATCTTCATGCTGGTCGGCGACATGTGGGCGAGCGTCTTGGCGCAGGTCGCCGCGAAGTCGGACCCGTCGGCTTCCAGCGCAGCGACGATATCCTCGACCTTGTCCGCCGCGAACAGCCGGTCGATCTCCCGCTGCCGGCTCGCGAGCGCGGACTGGCCTGGGTCGCCGGCGAAGCTGTTGATCAGACCCTCCACCGTCGCGAAGTCATCGCCGAAATACTCGGCGTTGGTCAGCGCGTCGAGCAGCGTTTCCTGCCTGTCGCTCGGGACGAAATGCGTGCCGAACCCGGCATGAATCGAATCCGCCGCGTCGAGGCGGTGGCCGGTCAGGCCGAGATACAGTCCGGTGCGCCCCGGGGCGGCGTTGAGGAAGGCGGTTGCGCCGACGTCGGGGAGGAGGCCGATGCCCGTTTCGGGCATCGCCGCCATGATCCTCTCGCTCATCACCCGGTAGCGGCCGTTCACCGAAATCCCGAGACCGCCGCCCATGACGATGCCGTCGATCAGGCAGATGTAAGGTTTCGGGAAATCGACGATGGCCGCGTCCATCGCATATTCCGTGATGAAGAAATCGCGCGCGCCGATCGGGTCCTGCCGACCCGCCTCCGTCACCTTCCGGATGTCGCCGCCGGCGCAGAAGGCGCGGTCGCCCTCGGCCGTGACGACGACGGCGCGCACGCCGTCGTTCGCCGCCCATTCGTCGAGATATTCATGCATTGCGCCGCACATCTCGCGGGTGAGGGAGTTGAGCGCTTTGGGCCTGTTGAGGTGGATCCGGCCGATGCGGCCGACGACCTCGAATGTAACGTCCTGAGCTTCCGACATGCCGCCAAACTACCGGCTCCGCCGCGCCCGTCAAGAACGCTCGGTGCACCGCAACAATCGGGTTGCGGGGCGGGTGCAGCCCGGATATGCACGGGAAACCGCAGGCGAAGGAAAACCCATGCCGATCCGTTATCTGGAAGACTTTTCGCCCGGCGACGTCTGGTCGTTCGAGCCATGGACACTGAGCGAAAACGACATCGTCGCGTTCGCCGAAATCCACGATCCGCAGACGATGCATACGGATCCCGAGGCGGCTGCCGCCGGGGCCTACGGGGGACTGATCGCGAGCGGCTGGCAGACGGCGCTCGGCACCGTCACGCCGTTCCTCCGCGAGGTCATGCGCGAGACCGCGTCGCTCGCCTCGCCGGGGTTCGATACGTTCAAATGGATAAAGCCGGTGAGAGCCGGTCAGCCCATCACGCCGCGTGTCGATATTCTGGAGACCCGGCAATCGAAATCGAAACCGGACAGGGGAATCATGCGGCTGCGTTTTTCCGCCATGGACGACGGCGGCGAGCTGGTATGGGAGGCCGAGGGAGTCTTCATGATCCTGTGCCGGCCCGGGACCTAGTTCCGGACCCGACCGCGAACGCGCCGCAGCCGATGGCGAGGACGACGACGCAGATCGCCAGAAGCTTCGAATATTTATGCTCGAGCCCGGTCGCCGGGCCGATAATCGAGAGGATGCCGCCGGCCTCGACGAAATAGAGCGCGGCGCCCAGCATCGCCGCCGCGAAGGCGACGACGAAGCACCAGACGGGCGGTCGCGCCGATCCCCAGATCGAGAAGAAGATCACCGGTGCGAGGAACATCGAGGCGGTGCCGCTGACCGCAACCGCACTGAACAGGTCCTTCGAGCCGAGATAGACGAACACCAGCCCGCCGACCATGAAGGCCGCCATGGCGATCCGGCCGTTGCGCAGGGTCTCGCGGCCCATCTTCATGTCGACGACGGCCAGCTTGGCCGCCGACGCGAGGGTCGAATCCAGCGTCGAGACGGCGGAGACGATGATCGCGAAGTTGAACAGCATCATCGTGTCGGCGCCGAGCATCCGAGTCAGCGTGCCGATCATGTCCTCGCCGCTTGTCTTGACGAGTCCCGCCTGAACGCCGAGCAGGCCGAACGCGAGGATGCAGGCGATGCCGAGCCAGGCGGCATGATAGAAGCTGCGTCGCGTCGTCGCGCGGTCGGCCAGGAAGCCGCGATCCATCATCACGGGGTCGTGCAGCGGATAGCTCCACACCTGGAGCAGCGCGACCGCGAGGAGAACCCAGCCGGGACCGCCCACATCGGGGCTGCTGACCGCGATGCGGGGCAGGTCGAAGCCCGAAATCAGTCCCGTCTGAAGCAGGAGAAGCGCGAGCACCGCGATGAGGACGCTCATCTGGAACACGTCGGTCCTGAGCGATGCGCGAAGCCCGCCCAGCATCGAGTAGGCGAGGGTGACGGCCGCCAGTGCTGCGATCGCGACGACATAGGCCGTCGACCCGGCCGTCCCGAAGATGATGCCGATCACGAGGAGGTTCGCGAAGACCTCCGACAGCAAACGGACCCCGACGAGGGCGTTGTAGCACCACGTGCCGGTCCGGCCGAAACGGTCGGCGAGGAAATCCTGCACGGACCCGAACCCGTGCCGGAACCGGAGGGAATCGACGATCCATCCGCCGGTCAGGAACGAGAGGTAATAGGCGGCGTAGGCCAGCGTTCCGGCGATGCCGTAGAAATAGCCGAGGATCGCCGCGTTCATCAGCGAGCGGGCGAAAACCCATGTCGTCACCTGGGAAAAGACGAGGGTGACGAGCCCGGGCGGCATGCCGGTGGCCGACGTTCCGCGAAAGAAACCGGAAACGTCGTAGGCGCGCGGCGCGAACCAGAAAGATCCGAGCGCAAGCGCTCCGAGGGCAACGGCGAGGGTAGTCGACATTCGGGCAGTCTCCGGACAGGCACGCGCGCCGCCCGCCGAAGACCGGCGGCGCTAGCGGAAAAGTGGCGCAGCAGCGCGGGCTTCGCAATTGACGTTCGCGTGAGGAATTATCCGCCTGCACCATCGAGGTGGCGCGTTCTAAGTACCGAAGCGTTGCTGAAGGACGTTTCGGAGGATCTTGCCGGCTGGCGACTTCGGAATTTCCGATACGATCTCGACGCGCCGCGGCCGTTTGTGCCGGGCGAGCCGGTCGCCGCAGGCCGTAAGCAGCCATTCGGGCGTGATCTCGCCGGCGTCGGCGGCGGGCACGATCGCGACGGCGGGAAGTTCGCCGAACGTCTCGTCGGGCAGGCCGAATGCCGCGCATTCGGCTATCTGAGGGAGGTCGAACAGGACGCGCTCGATTTCCGCCGGGTAGATATTGAGGCCGCCCGAAATGATCATCTCCTTGGCGCGGCCGACCAGGGTGAGGAGGCCGGCGTCGTCCCGGACGGCGAGGTCGCCTGTCCAGCCCCAGCCGTCGCCCGAGCGGAAGAAGGCGGCCGTCTGTTCCGCATCGCCGATATAGCCCTGCATCAGGGTCGGCCCCCGGAAGCACAGCTCGCCCACCTCGCCGGGCGCCGCCTCGCGCACCGGTTCGGCGAACACCGCGCATTCGGTATGCCGGGTTTCATGCCCGAGCGCGTCGGGCGCAGCGTCCCGCTCGTTCTTGTAGAGCGTCACCAGCGGGCCGGTCTCCGTCATGCCGTAATTCTGGATGAATTCGCAGGCGGGCAGGGCGGCTTCGGCGCGCGCGATCAGGCCGGGCGGCGACGGCGCGCCGCCATAGACCACCTTCCGCAAGCTCGCGAGGCGGGCGGCATCGAAGGCCGGATGGGAAATCAGCATCTCGATCTGGGCAGGCACGACGAAGGTAGACGTGATCCCGTGCGCTTCCGCCGCCGCCATGAATTCCTCGACGTTCCAGTGCGGCAGGATCACTTCCGTTGCCGCGGCGCAGACGCCCGGCTGGAACCAGATGAAGCCGCCGGCCGCATGCCCCATCGGCGCGGCGAGCCCCATGATCTCGTTGTGATCGAGGCGGAAGAATTCCTGCGCGATCGTCGCCCATGTCAGGCGCGAGCGGGCCGAATGGAGACCGCCCTTCGGAAACCCGGTGGTGCCGCCGGTGTAGCTCGCCGAAGACGGCGCATCGATGTCCGGTTCGAGGCGCGGATCGGCGGCGGAAACGGCGTCGCACATCGTTTCGAATTCCGCCGGGTCGAGAGAGACCGTCGTCTCCAGATGGCCGATCGCGGCGACGGTCGGCACGAGGGCGGGATCGCACAGGGCCAGCCTTGCGCCGGCGAGCCGCGTGCAGTGGGCGATTTCCTCTCCGGTCATGCGCGGCGACAGATGCAGCGATACGGCGCCGGCCCGGGCGATCCCGAAATAGGAGAGAGCGTATTCGATCGAGTTGTGTGCGGCGACGGCGACGCGGTCGCCCGGGCGGACGCCGCGCGATATCAGCGCGTTGGCGACGCGGTTGGCCGTCTCGTCGGCCGCCGAATAGGAAAGGGTGCGTCCGGCATCGACGAATGCCGGCTTGTCGGGATGAGCGGCCGCGGCGGTCGCGAGGGTGGCTCCGATTGTCATCCCGTAAAGAAGCCGTAGCGCGGCGTACTTGGCAAGATGATCCGGGGATTCTTCGACAACGTACCCAAACTGTAAAGAATGACCGGATGAACGGGGGCATCAGTTAATCCGATGAACTTCTCCAGGATTCAGGAGTGGATCGACTCGGCCCGGGCGTGGGTGGAAGCGAATCTTCTCACGACCTCGACGGCGATCGAGGCGGGGTGCATCGTCGGCGCGCTGTTCGTTGCGCTGATCCTCGCCAGGCCGGCGAAGCGTTTCTATACGAAGCTGTTCGACTGGCTGCCCGACCGCTGGCGCGATGCCGTTGCGCGGCTGGCGGGTGAAATTTCATTCCCGATTATCTGGCTGCTGCTTCAGTTCGCGCTGGTTATTCTCGCGCAGGCGATGGGCTGGCCGCATAACGTCGCCGACATCACCGTCAGCCTGCTGACGGCCTGGGTCGTCATCCGGATCGCGTCGCAGCTGATCAAGGACGCAACGTGGAGCCGGCTGTTCGCCATCGCGGCGTGGACGGTGGCCGCGCTCAACATTCTCGGCCTTCTGACGCCGACGATCGGGCTGCTGGATGCGGCGTCGGTCAATATCGGCGAGGTGCGGATCTCCGCCCTGACGGTGATCAAGGGCGTGATCACGCTGATCGTCCTGCTGTGGCTTGCAGCGGTGACGTCCAGGCTCCTCGAGCAGCGCGTGCAGGCGCTGCCGAACCTGACGCCGTCGGTTCAGGTGCTGATCGGCAAGATGATCAAGATCGTACTGATCACGGTCGCGATCCTCGCGGGGATAAACGCGGTCGGCATCGACCTGACGGCGCTCGCCGTGTTCTCCGGCGCGGTCGGCGTTGGGCTGGGCTTCGGCCTGCAGAAGGTCGTCTCGAACTTCATCAGCGGCATCATCCTGCTGCTCGACCGGTCGATCAGCCCCGGCGACACGATCGCGGTCGCCGGCTATTACGGACGGGTGGATTCGCTCGGCGCGCGATATGCCTCGGTGATTACCCGCGACGGGATCGAGCACCTGATCCCGAACGAGGAATTCATCACCACCCGGGTCGAGAACTGGTCCTACAGCAACGACCTGCTGCGGCTGAAAAAGACCGTGGGCGTCCACTACAAATCGGATGTCCATCTGGCGATGAAGCTTTGCCTCGAGGCGGCGGCGGCAACCGAGCGTGTCCTCGAC
>JAYPTI010000002.1:18113-25591 GCA_038133505.1 Alphaproteobacteria bacterium | reverse complement strand
GATCCCAAGCCCGTATGCCTGATCAAGGATTTCGGCGAAAGCTCCGTCGATCTCGAGGTCCGGTTCTGGATCAACGACCCGATGAACGGCCGCGCGAACGTCACCAGCCAGCTTCTGCTCGGTATCTGGGACCGGTTCCACGAGCACGGGATCGAAATTCCCTATCCGCAGCGGGATATCCACTTCAGGTCGTCAGAAATCGGCGATCTCGGCGAGGGCGGGCCGTCGGAAAACTAGGCGGCCGCGAAACGGCTGCCGGCGCTCAGTTACGCCGCCACTTCGTCCCCTCGGCGCCGTCTTCGAGCGTTATGCCCGCCGCGGCGAGTTCGTCGCGAATCCGGTCCGCGGTCGCGAAATCCTTTTCGGCGCGGGCGGCGTTTCGGTCCGCGATCAGTTTTTCGATCTCGGCGGCATCGGGGCCGTCGCCGGCATCCGCGCCCGCGAACCACTCTTCGGGATCCTGGCCCAGCAGGCCGATCAATGCGCCGGATGCGAGCAGCGTGCCCTTGAGTGCGGCGCGTTCCGCATCGTCGATCGAGACGTTCGCCTGCCGCGCGACTTCGAACAGCGCGGCGAGGGCTTTCGGCGTGTTGAGATCGTCCTCGAGAGCGGCGAGAAAATCCGCATCCGGTTCCGCCGTCGACGCCTCGACGTCGGCGAGGCTGCGCAAGGCGCCGTATAGCCGGTCGAGCATGCGCCGCGCATGGGCGAGCCCGTCGTCCGACCAGTCTAGCGGCTGCCGGTAATGCGCGTTGAGCAGGGCGAGGCGGATGGCTTCGCCCGGCGCCTGTTCGAGCAGGTCGTGCACCAGCAGCACGTTGCCGATCGACTTCGACATCTTCTCGCGGTCGACATTGACGAAACCGTTGTGCAGCCAGTAGCGCACGAACGTGTCGCCGCCGTGCGCGCAGGTCGACTGCGCGATTTCGTTCTCGTGATGCGGAAACACCAGGTCGACGCCGCCGCCGTGAATGTCGATGGTGCGGCCGAGATGCTTCTCGATCATGCACGAGCATTCGAGATGCCAGCCCGGCCGGCCGCGGCCCCACGGGCTGTCCCAGCCGGGCAGGTCCGGCGTAGACGGCTTCCACAGCACGAAGTCGGCCGGGTCGCGCTTGTAGGGCGCGACCTCGACGCGGGCGCCGGCGATCATCTCGTCGCGGTCGCGCTTCGACAGACGGCCGTACTCGGCGTATGTCGGGACATTGAACAGCACGTGCCCGTCGGCCTCGTACGCGTGGCCGCCGTCGATGAGCGTCTGCATCATGGCGATCATCTCGGGGATGTGGTCCGTCGCATGCGGCTCGATATCGGGCGGCGCGACGCCGAGGGACGCCATGTCCTCGCGATAGATCGCCTCGAACTTCTCGGTGATCCTGCCGATTTCGACGCCCTGCTCCTTCGCGGCCGCGTTGATCTTGTCGTCGACGTCCGTAATGTTCCGGGTATAGACGACGGCCGGATAGAGATGGCGCAGAAGCCGCACCAGAACGTCGAACACCACGGCCGGGCGCGCGTTGCCGATATGCGCGTACGAGTAGACCGTCGGGCCGCAAACGTACATGGTAACGCGCGACGGGTCGGCGGGAACGAATTCCTCCTTCGACCGGCTGAGCGTATTATGAAGATAGAGCGTCATGGCGCGACGAACATAAGGGCTCGCGACCGGTTGTCTACCGGGAAACGCGGCCGGGAAGGGGAGAATGGGCGTCTACCGGAACTTCGATCAGACGGCGCTGGACGCGCAGTACGATCTGCGGCCGATCTGGCCCGACGTGCCGGAGGTCGTGGCCTTCCGGGAGAACGAAAGCGCGCGGGTGCGCGCGCGGATTCCGGGACGGCTCGATATTTCCTACGGCTCCGGGCCGAAGGAAACGCTCGACGTGTTTCCGCCGACGGACGGCCGCGGCAACGCGCCGGCGCTGATCTATATCCACGGCGGTTACTGGCAGCTTTCCGACAAGAACGACACGACCTACATCGCGCCCGCCTTTCTCGACGCCGGGGTCGCCTTCGTAACGCTGAACTACACCCTTGCACCCGATGCGGATATCGACCGCATCGTCGACGAATGCCGCCGCGCCGTCGCCTGGGTCTGGATCCACGCGGAGGAAATCGGCGTCGACCGGAGCCGGCTTCACGTGGCGGGTCATTCCGCCGGCGGGCACCTGACGGCCATGATGCTTGCGACGGACTGGCCGTCGGTCGACGACCGCTTGCCGAAAATTCCCTTCAAGGGCGCCTGCGCGCTCTCCGGGCTCTACGATCTGGAGCCGATCCGGCTGAGCTTTCTCAATAAGGCGCTCTCGCTCGACGAGGCGCAGGTTGCGCGCAACAGCCCGCTCTATCTAGACCCGGCGGCGGACGTGCCGCTGCTGTTGTCGGTCGGCGAGATCGAGACGGACGAGTTTCACCGCCACCAGACCGAGCTTTTCGCCGCCTGGACGGCGAAGGGTCTCGACATCGAGGAAATCGCGGCGCCGGCGTGCCATCACTATACGATCGTGGGCCATTTCGGCGATCCGGCGAGCGATCTTCACAAGGCGATGCTATCGTTGATGCGCGGAAACTGACGGGAGGACGATATGGCAACGACGCTGGGGTTCGACATTCGCCCGCTGGACGCGCCGGTCGGCGCCGAGGTTACGGGTCTCGATCTGCGGAATACGCTGGACGAGACGGCCCGGAAATCGATCCTGCAGGCGTGGCACGACCATCAGGTCCTCGTTTTTCGCGACCAGTCGCTGACGCCGCAGGATCAGGTCGCCTTTACCGCACAGCTGGGAGAGCCCGGCAGTCCCCGGATGCCGCAGCGCGCAGCGCTGGAAAACCTGAGGGACTTGCCGCCGGAGGTCATGCTGGTCTCGAACATCCGTGTCGACGGCAAGCCGCTCGGCCTGCCGCACGACGGCGAGATGTGGTTCCACAGCGACATGTGCTACGTCGAGATGCCGCATCCGGCGACGATGCTGTACGCGATCGAGCTCCCGTCGACCGGCGGCGACACGCTGTTTGCCGACATGTACCGGGCCTACGAGAACCTGCGCCCGGAGACGCGGGATCGCCTCGAAGGGCGGCTGGCAAGGCATATCCACGACTACAAGCGGACCGATCGGCCGAGCCGCGATGCCGATCTCGGCGCCGTAAAGAACCATGCCCATCCCGTGTTCGTCACCCATCCCGAATCCGGCAGGAAAGCGGTCTATGTGAACCGCCTGATGACCGGCTGGATCGAGGGATTGCCCGCGGACGAGAGCGACGCCCTGCTGGAGGAGCTCTTCGCGGTCTGCGAGGACCCGGCGCTGGTCTACGCCCACCGGTGGCGTCCCGGCGACCTCGTGATGTGGGACAACCGCTGCGTCACGCATGCGCGAACCGATTTTCCCGGGAACGAGCGCCGCCTGCTGCAGCGGACGACGATCGTGGGGACGGAAGCGCCGGCCTGACGCGCGATTATTGAGGCGGTTCCGGCCCGCTCCGAGAAACTACCGCGCGGACTCGCCCCGGCCGCGGTACTTCATCAGCACGTCGACGTAGAAGTCGTCCACCGTCTCGAGGTTCGAGATCAGTCCGCCGTCGCGCGAATACCGGATCAGCGTCTCCAGGTTCTTCCGGTTGGCGGGCGTCAGCCCGTATTCCCAGGGATCCGGCCCCATCAGCTCGCGCTGCGCGTCCCATTCGTCGAGGAACCATGCGAGGGGAACGACGCGCGGGTTGTTCATGCGCTTGTAGCCCGCGAACTTCGCCTGTTCGAAAGCTTGGGCAAGGTTCGTCGCGACCCAGGGGTGCTCCTCGAGAATCTCCGTCTTGATCGCGGTCGCGTGCATGATCGGGAAGATGCCGGTCCGCTTGAAGTAGGCCTCTTCCTCGCTCCGGTAGTCGGTCCACAGGCGGCCGACACGCGTGTCGCCCCGCAGGACCGGATCGATGATGTCCGGGTGCAGGACGGCATCGACCGCGCCTTCGGCGAGCATTTCGCCGATGTCCGAGCCCTCCGGCGCCTGCGTCAGTGTGATGCCTTTCGGCACGTCGAAGGGGATCTCCTCTTCCAGTTCTGTCACCCATTCGATGCTCCTGAGGTCGACGCCGTATTCTTCGGCCAGCAGGCCGCGAAGATAGAGGATCGCGGTCGCCTGATAGGTCTTGAGGCCGACGCGCTTTCCGTTGAGGTCGGTCGGCTTCTCGATGCCCTTCGAGGTATTGACGAAGACGAAGCCGTGCCGGAAGCGGCGGTGCAGGAAGACGGGAATCGCCGAAAACGCCTGGCCGCGGTCCTTCGCCATCAGATAGGACGAGCCGGACAGCTCGCAGACGTCGAATTCCCGGTTGCGCAGCATGCGCCAGTGACGCGTCGAGGAATCCATGTCCGTCAGCACGTTCAGCTCGATGCCGTCGGGCTCCACCGAGCCTTCCTTGAGGGCCCGGACGATCTCGTAATCGCCGCACGCGAGGGTCAACTTGAGTTTCTGAGGCATCGGGGCTCCCGTCGATATTTGGTGATGTTCGAGCGGCCGTTAAAGCCCCGGTTAATAAGGCCTAAACCACTCATTCGTATTGTTTTCGCACATTTGTAAATTCATGTCGCAAATTATGGAATTCGCTCGACCGTCCCGGTGGAAAATAACGTCCGCGCTGCGCGCAAGCGCGGCTCTCGCGGTGGTTCTGGGCATCGCGGGAACCGGCTTTCTGAAAGTTGCCGCGACCGGCGCGGCGGCGGGCGGCGTTTTCGCCATCGGAGCCGTGCTTGCGCTGGCAGCGACAGGAGTCGGGATCTACAGGCTGGAGCGCGGCCCACATGCTCCATTCGGCCGAAAGTCCGCAGACACTGAAAACTACGGCGACTGGGGTATTTCGGACGGCCGTTTCAGGCAGTTTCTCGAGCTCTCGCCCGACGCGATTTATATCCATGTCGAACACAAGATCGTTCACATCAACGAGCGCGGCGCCGAGATGTTCGGCGGCGAGACGCAGGCTGATCTGATCGGCACGTCGATCCTCGATCTCATCCACCCACGCCATCGGGGCATGATCCGGGACCGCATCGACGACCCGGCCGTCGAAAGGGGCGGCAAGTTCCGGCTCTATCAGCGCCGCAAACGGCTCGACGGCTCGGAATTAGACGCCGAAATCGCGACGACGCCGATCCGATTGAACGGCAAGCGGGGCGGCTTCACGATCGTCCGCGACATTTCGGAACTGATCGAGAAGGAGTCCAAGCTTCGCGAAAGCGAAGAGATGCTCCGTACCCTGACCGAAAATCTTCAGGGGATGATCTACCAGCGCGTCCACCATCCCGACGGCCGCGTCGAGTTTCCGTATGTCAGCGAAGGCGTCAAGCTGACGCACGGCGTCAGCCCGGAAGAGTTCAAGAAAGGCGGCGGCGGTCTGATCCATCCCGATGATCGCGACCGGTACCGGGAGGCGATCGAGCGGGCGAACGGTTCGTTCGAGCCGTACACCATCGAGCTTCGCGTCCAGAACAAGTCCGCAGGAACCAAGTGGATGCGTCTGTTCGGCAAGCCCCTGCGGAGAGACGACGGCAGCGTCCTCTGGAACATGCTCGGCGTCGACATCACGTCGGAGAAGCAAGCCGTGGACGCTCTTGCAGAGAGTGAGGAGCGCTTCCGCAGCATCGCCGCGAGCGTGCCGGGGATGGTGAACCAGCGCCTCGTCCATCCGGACGGCCGCATCGAGTTGACCTTCGTCAACGAGGGTATCCGAAAGATTCTCGGCGTCGGTCCCGAGATTGTGGAAACCTCGCCCAGCTATATGTTCGAGGTCATCCATCCGGCCGACCGTCCGGACTACGAAGAAAAGCTCGCGGCGGCGACAAGGGAGCTCCAGCCGTTCGAACATGAATTTCGCGTGCGGCACGCGGATGGCGACTATCGTTGGGTAAGATCGCTGGGCAGGCCGTCATTGCGGGCGGACGGCCTGATCAGCTGGCATGCCATCGCAATCGACATCACGGACGCCAAGCGCGCCGAAGTCGATATCCTCGCCGCCAACGAGCGCCTCAAAACGCAAAGCGTCGAACTCGAGCGGGCCAAGCGTCGGGCGGAACAGGCGGCCGACGCCGCGACCACGGCGATGACGCAGGCAGAGACGGCCAACAAGGAGAAGTCCGAGTTTCTCGCGACGATGAGCCACGAAATCCGGACGCCGCTGAACGGAATCCTCGGCATGGCGACACTGCTCTGCCAGTCCGACCTCGACGAGCATCATCTCGATCATGTCAGGATCATCAACCAGTCGGGCGAGTCTCTCCTCGCGATCATCAACGACATCCTCGATTTCTCCAAGATGGAGGCGGGCAAGCTCGATCTCGAGATCGTCGACACGCAACTCGCGGATATCGTCGACGGCGTCTCGCAACTGCTGGGCGCAAGGGCGCGCGAGAAAAACCTGACTCTTCTGACATTCATCGATCACAAGGTTCCGAGCCTCGTCAGGGCCGACCCGGGGCGCTTGCGGCAGATACTGCTCAATCTCGTGGGCAACGCGATCAAGTTTACCGCCGAAGGGGCGATCGCCCTCGAAATCGGCGTGCGGCGCCGGAACGGCCGGGACTGCGTCGTCGAAATATCCGTTACCGATACCGGCGTCGGCATCGAAAGCGCAAAGCTGGACAGCCTGTTCAGCCGGTTCACGCAGGCGGATTCCTCTACGACCCGGCGTTTCGGCGGAACGGGGCTGGGCCTTGCGATCTGCAAGCAGCTCGTGATCCTCATGAACGGCGAAATCGAAGCGGAAAGCACCTTCGGAGAGGGCAGCGTCTTCCGCGTGATCCTGCCGCTTGAGATTGTCAAGGAGAGCGACGTCGAGACGAACGCTCTCGTTGCCGAGGTGAGCGGCGCAAGAGTGCTGGTCATCGACGATATGCCCGTCAACCGCGACGTGTTCCGCAAACAGATCGAAAGCTGGGGCGGCTTTGTCGAATCAGCCGACTTTCCCGAAGACGGTATCCGGATGGCGATCGACGCCTGAGAGGGCGGCACCCCCTACGACCTGATCCTGATCGATCACATGATGCCCGGGATGGACGGCATCGACGTGGGACGGCAATTGTCCTCGACCTTCGGCACGGAGGGCGGGCGTCTCGTTCTGACGACATCCGCCGGCAGCAACGACTTGCAGGACCTTATTCGCGGTTCCGGGATTACGCGCGCCCTGTCGAAGCCCATCCGCCGCCAGCTTCTGCTAGAGGCGCTCGTCGGCGAAGAGGGCGAACGCCACGAGACCGCGCCATCCGTCGGTTCGGCAGGCGAGCGGCGGCCGCCGGCGCCGGGCAGAGGCGCGTCCGAGGTGAAAATCCTGCTGGCGGAAGACAACATCATCAATCAGCGCGTCGCCATGGCGATGCTCCTGACGATGGGTCATCAGGTCGCAATTGCGAATAACGGTCTGGAGGCCGTCGAGATGGTCCGGCAGAAGCCGTTCGATATCGTCCTGATGGATATCCATATGCCGGAAATGGA
>JAYPTI010000002.1:0-18103 GCA_038133505.1 Alphaproteobacteria bacterium | reverse complement strand
AAGCGCTTCGGCGCATCCGCGAATTGCCCGACGGGAAGGCGGATATCCCCGTCGTCGCGCTGACCGCGAACGCCATGAAGGGCGACCGGGAAAAATATCTCGCCGCAGGGATGGACGATTACGTCGCGAAGCCGATCGATCACCTGCGACTTGCCTCGGTGATCGCCGCCCAGGTCGGCCTCGATCCGGAGACGGTTCCCTCGGCGCCTGTCGCGGCGGGCGATACCCCGGTGGAATATCCCGAAGATCTGGTCGAGAGCGCAGCGACGCTGCTCGACGGCTACGCCGGGCTTGTCGCAAACAAGAGCTGATCGGCGCGACGCGACCCGTCAGCTCTTGGCGCGCACTTCCTCGTCCGGCCGGTCGAGCGCCTGCAGGCGCTGAAGTTCCGGATCCCGATACTGCGGGCGATCGGGCCGGGGGTTGCCCAGCATCACCTGGAAATAGCAGTCCTCGCCCGTGTTGTTCACGACGCCGTGGATCTGGCCGGCGGGATTGTAGACCATGTCCCACGGCTCGAGCTGGCGTTCGATGGTCTCGCCGGCAGCTTCCCAGACGATCGTCGGGCGGCCCTGCAGGACGAAGAAAACCTCCTCCTCGTCGTGGTGGTGCATCGGCTGTTTGTGGCCGGGCGGCTGCTGGATGATGGTCAGCGTAAAGCTGTCGCCCATCAGCGCATTGGGATCGGTGTGCGCGACGTTGCCGCTGGTGCCGAGATAACGCCGCTGGGTACGGGCGTATTTCGGGTCGACCTGCGTTTCCAGCGCCCAAACCCGCGAATTGGCTTCGCGCGTCGCGTAGGTCTTGCAGTGGATGTCGAGCGACCGTTCGAGGTTTGACCGGATCTTGTCCTTGTCGATGGCGGTATTCATGCGAGCCTCACTCCGCGGCCTGGGCGGCCGGGTAAGCGGTTTCGAGATGGGCGACGATGTCCTCGAGGAACATCACGTCCGCGTATTTGTGGTGCAGATCGAACAGATTGATCTTGTGCGAGATTTCCGAACGGTCGAACACGCACTCCTCGGCGATCGTCGAATGGTAGCCGTAGGAGTAGGCGTCGACCACGGAGGCGCGAACGCAGCCCGACGTGCTCTCGCCGCAGACGATCAGGCTGGAGACGCCGAGGCGCGTCAGGTGCGCGACCAGCGGCGTCGAGTGGAAGGCGCTCGCGCGTTCCTTGCGGATCAGGATGTCCCCTTCCTGCGGCGCGAAGGCTGGGTGAATGTCCATCATGTCGTCGCCGACATCGTAGCCGACCTGGCGGTTGGTGGACCGCACGCGGCCTTTCCGGACGGAGCCGGTCAGATAGATGACCGGCAGGCCCGCGGTGCGGCACGCGGCGAACAGTTTCTTCGTGGGTTCGACGGCATCCCACGCATATTTGCCGCACGAATTGGGAAATTCGTCCGTCAACTCGTGCGGGTATTTCTCCGGGTCTCCGCGATAGACGAAATTGTAGAGGTCGATCGCCAGAAGCGCCGGCCTGTCGCCGACGAACGTCTCCCGGCGATAGGGTTCGTACGTCTTGATGACCTCGTCGCTGACGACGTCGCGCCAGCAATGATCCTCGAAATCCCGTGCCATGGTCCCATCCCCTGCGGTGACGCCCGATCTTAGCGCAGCCGACGCCGTTTCGCGACTCGCCGCGTATCGCGGTGCATGTTATGACAGCCCACCAACGCGAGGATCGAAATTTGGACAAACTGACCCGGACGATGCGCGAAGTCGTCATCGCAAACCGCATTCTGGCGCGCGAAAACGTCGTCGATGCCTACGGCCACGTCAGCATCCGCCATCCCGACAATCCGGGGCGTTATCTGATGAGCCGGTCGCGCAGCCCGGAACTCGTGACCCTGTCCGACATCATGGAATTCGAGCTCGACGGCACGCCCGTCGGCGACGACCGGACGCCCTATGCCGAA
Source organism: Alphaproteobacteria bacterium (assembly GCA_038133505.1). Taxonomy (GTDB): domain Bacteria; phylum Pseudomonadota; class Alphaproteobacteria; order MPNO01; family UBA830; genus JAYQUR01. The sequence goes on along the minus strand of JAYPTI010000002.1, from coordinate 16,181 downwards.
CGCCACATCCATGGCGGAATCTACGAAGCCCGGCCCGAGGTCAATTCCGTCGTCCACAACCATTCGCACGCCGTCATCCCGTTCGGCGTCACGCCGACGCCGCTGCGGCCCGTCGCCCACGTCGGCGCGTCCATCGGCAAGGAAATCCCGGTCTGGGATATCCGCCACAAGTTCGGCGACACGAACCTGCTGGTCGTGAACATGGAACAGGGCAGGGACCTCGCCGACCTGCTCGGCGGCAACAACGTGATCCTGATGCGCGGACACGGCTGCGCCGTGACGGGAACCTCGGTCCAGGGCGCCGTCATGACGTCGATCTATCTCCAGGTGAACGCGCAGCTCCTGCAGGACACGCTCAACATGCACGACGAGGTCGAGTATCTGTCCGACGGCGAGATCGATTTGTGCGCCGAAACGTTCCTCAGCGATTTTTCGGTCCAGCGGGCGTGGGAATATTTCCAGCGCCGGGCCGGTGCGGAGTCGATGTGACCGCGACACCGACGCGCAGCTTAGAGCGCCAAGTTTCGACATGACCGCTTTCGGAAACGATCTGGTTCGTCCGTTCGCCGCGCTCCGACCGGCCCAGGGCCGGGCCGCGGATATCGCGGCGCCGCCCTATGACGTGATGAATGCCGACGAGGCGCGGGAGCTTGCCGAGGGGCGGCCGTTCAGCTTCCTGCACGTTTCGCGCGCCGAGATCGATCTCGCGCCCGACACCGATCCGTATGCGCCCGAGGTCTACCAGACCGCGGGCCGGAACCTGAAGGCGTTCGAAGCGTCGGGCGCGCTGATCCGCGATCCTGCGCCCTGCTACTACGTCTACCGGATGACGACGCACGGTCGGTCGCAGACCGGCGTTGCCCTGTCGGCGTCCGTCGATGCCTATGTCCAGAACCGCATCCGCAAGCACGAGCTGACGCGGCCCGCGAAGGAAGACGATCGCGTGCGCCAGATCGAGGCGGTCGATGCGATTACCGGGCCGGTCCTTCTGGTGCACCGCGCCGACGCGGCGCTCGCCGATCTGCTGACGGCCGCGGCGGGACGCGATCCCGACCTGCTCGTCGCGGATCTCGACGGCGTGCGGCACGAAGTCTGGGCCGTGGGCGACGCGGCGGCCAACGACGCGATCGGCGCGCGGCTGAACGCGATGGGTGCGCTCTATATCGCCGACGGCCACCACCGGTCGGCGGCGGCGGCGCGGGTCGCCGAAGCGCGGCGCGCAAAGTCAGGTCCGGGCGCGCATGACGGTTTTCTCGCGGTCAGCTTTCCCGACGACGAGATGAAGATCCTCGATTACAACCGCGTCGTCCGGGACCTCAACGGCCGGTCCGCGGCGGAATTCGTCCATGCGCTGGACGAAACCTTCCACGTCCGCCCGTCGGACATTCCCGTGCGTCCGACGGAAACGCACAGCTACGGCATGTATCTCGACGGGAAGTGGTCGCTGCTGACGCCGCACGAGCCCGTCACCGAGGCCGATCCCGTCGAGCGGCTGGACGTCCGCGTGCTCGACCGGCTGCTGCTCGCGCCGCTCCTCGGCATCCAGGACCCGCGGACGGATGCGCGCATCGATTTCATCGGCGGATCGCGCGGCGTCGACGGCGTCGCGGCGCGGGTGGACTCGGGCGAAATGGCGGTCGGCTTCACGCTGTTCCCGACGAGCCTCGCCGACCTGATGGCGGTCGCCGACGCGGGCCAGATCATGCCGCCCAAATCGACCTGGTTCGACCCCAAGCTCGCCGACGGGCTGCTGTCGCTGCCGCTGGATTAAGCGTCCCGGAAAACTGTAGGGGCCGTGCTAAGCCCGGCCCGCGGGCGGGTCTTGGACCTGCCCCTACGCATGGCTCAGCCCCGCAGCGCTTTCGTTGCGCCTTCGTCTAGGGCGCCTTCCGCGTCGCAGACCACGCCGTAATTGTCGCGCGCCGACTTCACCGACACGTAACCCTGCCGCACGTCGTGCAGTACCTCGTCCACGGGGCGCTTCTTCGGATCGCCGAAGCCGCCGCCGCCGCCCGATCGCACCGCGAAGGCATCGCCCTTCCGGATGCGCGAGGTGAGCAGCTTGGCGTTCGGGAAGTCTTCCTTCCAGTCGCCGTCCTTGCGGAGCACGACCGAGTTGCCTTCGCCTTCGAGCCCGCCGTCGAGACCCCACGGTTTGCAGTGCATGCGGTCGACCTGGGCGTTGAGCATCAGATCGGCCCGCGCGACGACGGTGTTCTCGCAGCCGAGCCCGCCGCGTCGTTCGCCGGGCCCGCCGGAATCCTCGCGCAGCTTGTAGTTCTCGATCAGCAGCGGGTATTTGGCCTCGAGCTGTTCGGCCGGGCTGTTGTGCGTGTCGCCGTCGTTGATGCAGACGGTCGCGCTAATGCCGTCCTCGCTCCGCTTCGCGCCCCAGCCGCCGCCCGTCGGGCCGATGAAGGCGATGTAGAACTCGTTGGTCATCGGGTTGATGCCGTTGAGCATGCCGATCACGAGGTCCGCGTGATGGCCGGCGATGGTGCGGTCGGGGACGGCGGGCGTCAGCGCGCGAAAGACCGTATCCACGATGGTCATCGGGAAGGTCATCCACCAGCGCATCGGCGCGGGCTTCACGGCGCTGATGATCCGACCCGACGGCACGACGGTCTTCAGGTTGCGGAACGAGCCGTCGTTGATCGGATAGTCGGTCGGCGACGTGATGCACTTGAACGCAACCTGCGCGCAGGCGTGGCCGGTGGTGATGCCCGAGTTGTAGAAGCCGCGAACCTGCTTGGAGACGTCCGTCAGGTCGACGGTCATCTCGTCGCCCTCGACGATGATCTTCACGCGGATCGGAATGCGCTCCGAGATGTCGATGCCGTCGTCGTCCATGAACGACTCCGCCTCGTAGACGCCGTCCGGGATCGAGGCGGTGCGGGCGCGGGCGGCGCGCTCGGACTGGTCCATGATGTCCGAGATCGAGGCCGCGACCTGCTCCCTGCCGTATCGCTCGACCAGCTCCAGATAGCGGCGTTCGCCGGTGCGGATGGCGGTAAGCTGGGCGCGCAGGTCGCCCATCGCGCGGTCGGGCAGGCGCACGTTGGCGCGGATGATGTCGACCAGCTCCTGGTTCACCTCGCCCTCGCGCTGGTACTTCACGATGGGGATCTGGAGGCCTTCCGAGTAGATGTCGGTCGTGATGCCGTCGAGCGTGCCGCCGATGTCGGGCCAGTGCGCCATGCAGCAGGCGAACCCGATCAGCTCGCCCTCGTGGAAGATGGGCAGCGAGAAGGTGAGGTGATTGAGATGGCTGCCGGTGATGTAGGCGTCGTTGGTCAGCAGGATGTCGCCGGGCTTGATGTTCTCTGTCCCGAAGTGATCCAGCTCCGCCTTGATCGTCTCCGCCATGCCGCGAATGAACATCGGCAGGCCGAGCCCGATGGAGATCGTCTCGCCCCTGGCGGTGAACAGCCCGACCGTGAAGTCCAGCGCCTCGTAGATGATCATGTTGTAGGCGGTGCGCATCAGGTTGGATTTCATCTCCTCCGTCACGGCGATGACGCCGTTGCGCACGATTTCGGTGACGACGGGATCGGCCTTTACGGTCATGAGCGGTGTCCTCCCACCGAGATGACGAGATTGCCGAAGGCGTCGACCTCCATCGAATCCTCCGGATGCAGCACGGTGGTCGACGCGTGCTCCTCGATCAGCGCCGGCCCCTGAATGCGGTTGCCGGCAAGCAGCGCCGACCGGTTCCAGGTCGGCGTTTCGGTTATGTCGTCGCCGAAGCGCACGGGCCGGTGGCCGGTATCGGCCGCGTCTGGCGGCGCGTCGCCGCCGGCGTCGACCTTCTCCAGCAGCGGCTTGTCGAGGATGCCGGTGACGGTAACGCGCAGGCTGACGATCTCGGCGCGTTCGGCGGGCGCGCAGGTGCCGTAGCGCAGGTCGTGAACGGCATCGAACCGCTTCTTGATGCCTTCGGCATCCCGCGCCTCGAACAGTTCCGGCGCGAGATCGACCGTGACGGAATGTTCCTGGCCGACATAGCGCATGTCGGCGGCGCGGGCGACGACGACGCGCTGCGGCGCGGCGGAGACCTTCTCGATCTCCGCTTTTCCTTCGTCTTCGAGTTCGCGATAGACGGTTTCGATCGCGTCGAAATCCGCTTCCGCGAGCCGCATGAAGCGCGAGCGCACGTAGTCGTAGCGGAGGTCGGAGAACAGCATGCCGAAGGCCGAGAAATGGCCCGGCGAGCGCGGAATGATGACGCGGCGGATGCCCATCTCGCGGGCGATGTTGCAGGCGTGCAGCGGCCCGGCGCCGCCGTAGGCCACCATCGCGAAATCGCCGGCGTCGAGCCCGCGTTCGGTCGTGACCGCCTTCACCGCATGCGACATCGCGGTCACCGCAATCCGCAGGATGCCCTGCGCCGCCTCGACCGTGCCGAGGCCGAGCGGACCCGCGATATGCGTCTCGATGGCCTTTTCCGCCGCCTCGACGCTGAGCGGCATCTCGCCGCCGAGAAACCGGTCGGGCGACAGGCGGCCCAGGAGGACGTTCGCGTCCGTCACCGTGGGCTCGGTCCCGCCGAGACCGTAGCTTGCCGGACCGGGTTGTGCTCCGGCGCTCTGCGGGCCGACGCGAAGGCCGCCCTCGTCGGCGATGCGCGCGATCGAGCCGCCGCCGGTGCCGACCTCGAAGATGTCCATCATCGCGATCTGGATCGGCAGCGCGCGTTCGTAGCCGCCGATCAGCGCGCTGCCCGTCGTCAGCGCCTCGCCGTCGTGGATGACGCCCGCCTTAGCGGTCGTGCCGCCCATGTCGAAGGCGATGGCGTTGCCCATGCCGAGCGCGTCGCACAGTGCCTGCGCGCCGATGACGCCGGCGGCAGGGCCCGATTCCAGCATGCGGACGCATTGGCGGCGCGCCTGTTCGCCGTCGTACAGCCCGCCGGTCGACTGGACGACGAGGAAAGATCCGTCGAAGCCGTCCTTGCGGATGCGGTCGTCGATGCCGCCGATATAGTCGCGCACGCGCGGGCCGATATAGGCGTTGGCGACGACGGTCGAGCAGCGCTCGAACTCCCGGTATTCCTGGCTGAGCTCGTGCGAGGTCGAAACGAATGCGCCCGGCAGTTCCTCCTCGACGATCTCGCGCACACGCAGCTCATGCGCCGGGTTGGCGTAGCAATGCAGCAGCAGGATCGCGACAGCCTCCACGCCTTCGTCGCGCAACCGGGCGCATGTCTCGCGCACCTGCGCCTCGTTCAGCGGCTTGTACACCTCGCCTTCGGCATAGAGCCGTTCCTCGACCTCGAAGCGCAGCGCGCGCTCCACGAGCGGTTCGTGCTTCTTGAAAAAGAGATTGTAGGAGTCAGGCCGGTTGACGCGGCCGATCTCGTAAATGTCGCGGAACCCCTCGGTGATCAGCAGCGCTGTCTTCGCGCCCGTGCGCTCCAGCATCGTGTTGATCGCGACCGTCGAGCCGTGCAGGAAAAGCCGCGCATCGGCGAACGAAGCGCCTGCCTTGTCGACGCCCTCCGCGATTCCGTCGATCAGCGAGTCGGGCGTTGACAGCGTCTTGCCGAACAGCAGCTTTCCGGTGTCGGCGTCGAACGCCGCGATATCCGTGAACGTACCCCCGATGTCGGCGGCGAGGCGGATGCCGCCGCTATTATTTCCGTCGTTTGGCAATTGGCCGTCTCCCTTTGCGCGCATATTCGGAGGCACGGCGTGTTTGGTCAATCGCGCGTTGTTGACAGCCGGGCGCGCCGCTGGTCGAGTGCCTGCAACGAAAGGGAGAGCATCGAATGGCCGGAATTCTGATGGTGACGGGCGGCGGACGCGGCATCGGCGCGGAGACGTCGCTGAAGGCGGCCGCGGCGGGCTGGGATATATGCCTGAACTACCGCGACAATGCCTCGCGCGCCGACGCCATCGTCGGGAAAGTGGAGGCCCTCGGTCGGCGCGCCGTCGCCGTTCGGGCCGACATTTCGAAGGAAGCCGACGTCGTGAACCTGTTCGAGACGTGCGACCGGGAGCTCGGGACCGTTACCGGCCTCGTAAACTCGGCGGGCGTGCTCGGCCCGCTCTGCCGCATCGACGAAATCGGCGGCGACGAACTGACGGAGCACATGATGATCAACGTCGTCGGCTCGATGCTGTGCGCGCGCGAGGCCGTGCGCCGCATGTCGACGGCGCATGGCGGTTCCGGCGGCGTGATCGTCAACCTGTCTTCGCGCACGTCGGAACTCGGCGGTGCTGGCGCGTCCGTGCATTACGGCGCGAGCAAGGGCGCGATCAACACCTTCACGTTCGGGCTCGCGCAGGAAGTCGCCGCCGAGGGCGTGCGCGTCGTTGCGGTCAGTCCCGGCGTGATCGATACCGAAATCCAGCCCGAAGGCCGCGTCGCAGCGGTCTCGCCCACGTTGCCGATGAAGCGCGTCGGCCGGCCGCAGGAGGTCGCCAACGCGATCGTCTGGCTGCTGTCGGACGAGGCGAGCTACGTGTCGGGCACCGTCCTCAACGTCTCCGGCGCGCGCTAGGACGCGCCGGCGGACGCTTAGATCAGCTCGCGGCTGCCGTCGGAGTAACGGATCTTCACCGTCACCGTGCCTTCGTTCATCAGCCACGGGCGAACGGTGAAATCGCGGGCGCCGCTCGCATGCATGGGATCGCTCGCCGCGATTTCCTTCGCTTCCGCCAGCGAGCCGGCACGGATGATGACCATCCCTTCGCCTTCCCAGTTCTTTTCCGCATCGTCCCAGAACGGGCCGGCGCCGAACATGATGCCCCGCTCCTCGAGGGAGACCTGGAATTTCAGGTGTTCCTCGACATTCTCCATCACCGGGCCGAGCCCGTTCGTCGGAAACGTATGCACGACGTAGAGCTGCTTCTGGAGCATGCCCTCGCACGCCTTCATGATGTCTTCCTTGGTCACGACAGGACCAGACATGGCTGTTCCTCCCTTAGGTTTGTGTGATTTTCCGTTTGCGTCAGACGACCTTGATTGTGATGTCTCCGACGCCGTCGATATGGCCTTCCATGACGTCGCCAGCAACGATCGGGCCGACGCCCGCGGGCGTGCCCGAATAGATCAGGTCGCCGGGCTGCAGCTCGAACAGGCCGGAAAGATATTCGATGGTCTCCGGGACGTTCCAGATCAGGTCGGAGATATCGGCGCTCTGCTTGATTTCGCCGTTGACCTTGAGCCAGATCGCGCCGGACGACGGGTGGCCGATCTTCGAGGCCGGCTGGATTTCCGCGCAGGGCGCGGAATCGTCGAACGCCTTGCCGACTTCCCAGGGCCGGCCGATCTCGCGCGCGGCGATCTGCAGGTCGCGCCGCGTCATGTCGAGGCCGCACGCATATCCGAAGACGTGTTCGTTCGCCTTGGCCTGCGGGATGTCGCGGCCGCCTTTTCCGATGGCGACGACGAGCTCCATTTCGTAATGCACGTTCTTCGACATGGACGGGTAGGGGAAGTTCCCGCCGTCCGGGACGATCGTGTTGTTCGGTTTCATGAAGAAAAACGGCGGCTCGCGGTCGGGGTCGGAGCCCATCTCGCGGGCATGTTCGGCGTAATTGCGTCCGACGCAGTAGATGCGGCGGACCGGGAACACCTCGTCCGTACCCGCAACCGCGACGCAGGGCTGCTCCATCGGCTCGACGGCATATTTTGTCATGTGTTCAATCTCCTGTTGGTTTCGCTGCGGCCGGCTTCTATGAGCCGGGCGTGAGATCTCCCGCCTCGACGATCGTCAGCTCGTTGTCGCCGACGTTGTTGCGACGGCGGAAGGCCGCTATTTCCTTGTAGTCCTCGGAATTGAAGCAGGCCTCCGCGTCTTCCATCGAGGCGAACTCGATGACGACGAACCGCTCGAAATAGTCCCGGCCTTCCAGCGTCTTGTGGTTGCCGCCGCGGGTCAGCACCTTGCCGTTGAACTTCTTCAGGACCTCCGGCACGCGCGTCGCGTATTTCATGTATTCGTCGTAGTCGTTGATTTTGGCGCGGGCCAGCCAGTATGCGGTCATGGCGGAGCTCCCTTCTTCGTCGCTTTTTATGGGTCGGCGGGAGATATACCCGATCTCGCCTGCGATGCGAGGCGTTTTTTGCCGTGCGCACGGCGGCGTGATTTTGCACCGGCGAAAAATGGGGTAGTGTCGGGGCTAATAACGCAAATCAAACAGGGTGGAGGACAGCATGCCGCTATCCCATCTCGAACATTTCCTCATCCAGACGATCGATCTGGAAGGCACCAAGGACTGGTACTGCGACGTCCTGGGCATGACGGTCGGTTACACGCCGGATTTCAAGATGCCGGTCTACTGGCTCTATATCGGCGATACCGACGTGCTCCACATCACGGTGGGGGGCGAGAACGTGTCGGAGAACCGGAAGAAGTATCTCGGCCAGCAGTCCACCGATACGCACGGTTCGGGCGTGGTCGATCACGTCGCTTTCCGCGCGACCGGCCTTATGGAGATGATGGCGCATCTCGATTCGCGCGGGATCGAATACACCCGCCGCCAGGTCGACGATCAGGGCCTGTTCCAGCTTTTTCTGCTCGATCCGAACGGCGTGAAGGTCGAACTGAATTTCGCGGCGGCGGAAGCGAAGGGGATCAAGGCCGACGTGATGGCGTCGGAACTGCCCGCCTGATCGGGCTTCGCAAACGAAAAACACCAAAATCAGACAAAAGGGAGCGCATTTCGTGATCGATCTCTACACGTGGTTCACGCCCAACGGGCGCAAGGTCTCCATCATGCTGGAGGAGTGCGGCCTCGACTACACGACCCATGCGGTCAATATCGGCAAGGACGAGCAGTTCGCGCCCGATTTCCTCAAGATCAGCCCGAACAACAAGATTCCGGCGATCGTCGACCGGGACAACGGGAAGTCGGTGATGGAATCCGGCGCGATCCTGATGTACCTCGCCGACAAGACGGGCAAACTCTGGCCGCAGGACCCCGACGGCAAGTGGTCGACGATGGAATGGCTGATGTTCCAGATGGGCGGCGTCGGCCCGATGTTCGGCCAGTGCCATCACTACACGAAATACAATCCCGGCAAGGCGCCTTACGCCGAAGAACGCTACCTGAACGAGACCAAGCGTCTCTACGGCGTCATGAACAAGAAACTCGGCCAGACTGCCTACCTCGCAGGCGACGAGTACACGATCGCCGATATCGCCGTCTGGCCGTGGACCGCGCGTCATGACTGGCAGACCGTCGATCTGAACGATTTTCCGAACGTCAAGCGCTGGTATCTCGAGATTCTCGATCGCCCCGCGACCCGCGCGGGATGGAACGTTCCGGAGAACGAGCAGGAAATTCCTCTTCCGGCCTGATATCCCAGGGACGGAAGACAAAAAAATAATCGGGGAGGGAGTTAAATGAGTATCGACGCTGCAGTCGAGAAATTCGCTGCATTCTTGAACGTGCTGTCAGCCATCTGGCTCAGCGCGATCGCCACATTGATTCTCTGCGATGTGGTCGGGCGGGAGGTCTTCCTGTCGCCCATCTACGGAACGAACGAGATCGTTTCCAACTCGGTGCTTTCGATCCTCATGTTGCAGCTTCCCCTCTCGATCCTGACGCGCGGGTCGCTGAGGACGACGATCCTTTACGGCATCCTGAAAATCCGCGGCAAGGCGGTGATCGACATCATTTCGTATGCCAGTTCAGGGTTGCTGTTTCTTGCGATCGCCGTCGGCAGCTGGCCCAACATGCTCGAGGCGTGGGACATCGGCGAAGCGGAAGGCTCGGGAATCATCACCATTCCGGTCTATCCCATCCGGACCCTCGTCGTCGTCGTGTCGGCGGTGGGCGTCATGATCGCGCTTCTCCTCATCTGGCAATCGCTGACGAACCCCGAGAAATACGACGAGTCCCTGGTTTCCCGGGATGAAGCCGAGGGAGCCAACTGATGGAGTTCGATCAGACCTCGATCCTGCTGATCATGTTCGGCCTGATGCTGATCGGCATCCTCGTCGGCATTCATATCGGCTTCGCGTTCGGCCTGACGGCGTTCTTCGGAAACGTCATCCTGTTCGGCGGCATGGACGGCGACTGGGAAGGCGGTCTCGATATCGCCTTGAGCGGCGTCGGCAGCGTTGCCTACGAATATCTGCGATCCGAGGTGTTCGCCACGATTCCCCTGTTCATGCTGCTCGGCGATTTCGTGAATAAATCCGGCGCGGCCAGGGATCTCTATAACCTGATCAATCACGGCTTGAAGGCGATTCCGGGTCGACTGGCGGTCGCCACCGTTGCCGGAAACGCGGTGTTCGCCGCCGTGACCGGCGTCAGCATCGCCGCCGCCGCCGCGTTCAGCCGGATCGCGTATCCGGAAATGCGGCACCACGGGTACAACCGGACGTTCGCGCTCGGCTCCGTGGCCGGCAGCGCCTGCCTCGGGATGATCATCCCGCCCAGCGTCCTGCTGATCGTCTGGGGAATCATCGCGGAGAAATCGATCGCCCAGCTCTTCATCGCGGGCGCCATTCCGGGACTTATCCTGGCTTTCTTCTTCATGGTCTATATCGGCGTCTCGGCCACGCTGAAGCCCGAGCTTGCGCCCTTCGTCAAGGACGTTGCAGAGGAAAAGCCCCTTACCAAGGCTGAAGTCGCATCCGGCTTCGGTATCGGCGCTCTGATCCTGCTGGTTCTGGGCGGAATCTGGGGCGGCCTGTTCACCCCGACCGAGGCCGGCGGCGTCGGCGCCGCGGGCGCGGTGATTCTCGGGCTGCTCAAGGGGATGCGTTTCCGCCAGCTGTGCGCGGCAGTGGTCGATTCGGGCAAGACCGGCGCGCCGATCATGTTCCTGCTGCTGACGGCGAACATGTACGCGAAGTTCATGGAAGCGGCGGGAATGTCGGAGATGATCCGGGACACCTTCGCCTCCCACGAGCTGAGCCACCTGATGATCATGCTGGTCGTAATCGGGATCTGGCTGGTTCTCGGAATGATCCTGGACTCGATCTCGATCATTCTGATCACGGTGCCGATCTTCGCGCCGATTACCGAGGCTTTCTTCGATCCGATCGCGTTCGCGATCTTCGGTATTCTGGCAATCGAAGCGGGTCTGCTGACGCCGCCCTTCGGGTTGCTGGTCTATACCGTGAAAGGATCGGTCGCGGACAAATCGGTCAGATTGGCGGAAATTTTCAAGGGGTCGGTACCCTACTGGATACTGATGCTCATCCTCATGCTGATCATCTGGGCATTTCCGGGGATCGCGACCTGGCTGCCGTCTCAGATGCTGAGTTAACCATGAACGGGGAGCAGCGGCTTACGAGCGGATGCCAAAGGCCTCGGTTTGGGCTAGCTTGGCTCGGATCGTTTCACTAAAATATCTCCGACGAAAACAGGGAGGAAGACCATGAAACTTCTTAAATCGACACTGTTGGTCGGGGCGGTCGCGGTGCTGGCGTCTGCCGGTGCCCAGGCCGCTTCTATCAAGGGCGATCAGATCACGATGCGTATCGGCTCGGGTCACCCGCCGTTCATCACCTACGTGAAGGCGATGTCGTCGCAGTTCGTGCCCAACGTCACGAAGCGCGTCGCGGCTGAGACCAAATACAAGATCAAGTTCAACGAACACTATGCCGGCACGGTCGTGAACGTCTTCGATACCCTCGAAGGCACCCAGGACGGACGGCTCGACATCGGCGGCTGGTGCGTCTGCTTCGACGACGACAAGGCCATGGCGATGAACCTACCCTACTTCGTGCCGTTCTCGCACCCGAACGCCGTCGTCTCGCGACAGATCATGAACCGGGTCGTGAAGGAGTTCCCGGAACTGATCCAGGACTACGAAAAGCGCTACAAGCAGAAGCTTCTGGCCGTTACCGGGTTCAACAACTACGGCCTCCTGACGGCCTTCGACTGGAAACGGTTCGAGGATCTTGCCGGCAAGAAGATTCTTGCTGCCGGTCCGAACCTTCCGTGGGTCAAGGGCGGCATTCCGGTCCGGACGACGATCCCGAAGGCGGCGCAGCAGCTTCAGACCGGCGTCGGCGAGGGCATCGTCCTGTTCCCCGACACCGATTACAAGCTGAAGCTCCATGAGGCCACCAAAGGCGGTCTCTACACGGTGACCGATTTCGGCGCGACCGTTCAGATTTCCTACACGATGAACCTGAACGCCCGGAAAAAGCTGCCGAAGGCAGTCGTGAAGATCATCGACGAGGAAATGATCAAGACGGCCGAGTGGGCGTCCCAGACCTCGCAGAACGATCACGAGTGGGGCCTGCAGAAGCTCAAGGAAGCCGGCGTCACGATCCGCAACATCGAGTCCGATGCGAAGGTCGCCTGGGCGAAGCAGCTGGCCGACTGGCCGAGCTCGCGCGCGCAGGACGTGAAGGCGAAGAAGGGTATCGACATGCCCAAGATCATGCGCGCCTTCATCAAGTACAACGAGGAAGCCGGCCACAAGTTCCCGATCGACTATCAGATCAAGTAGATCGGGCTTCGGACCGAAACACCGGAAGGGCGGCCTGCGGGCCGCCCTTTTTTTGACCTTTTCAATTGACAGAACGGGCCGGGATTTCGACCCTGTCCGCATGTACACGCATTCGACCGACGCCGGGTGGATATCCCGCTCCCATGCCGCGATACGGCCTTTCAGGCTGCGGAAACCCTCAACCGCGGAAGACGCGCTCGCGGCGCTCGCAGAACCCGGTTCCGTCGCGATTGCCGGCGGCATCGATCTGATCCGCCGCATGCGGGGAGGGGACGCCCACGATATCCTCGTGGACCTGTCCGCGATCTCCGCGATGCGCGGCATCCGGGACGAGGGAGACCGCATCCGGATCGGCGCCCTGACGAGCCATTGGGATATCGAGACCGCCGATCTGCTCGCCGCGCGGCTCCCCGATTTCCAGCGCGCCTGGACGACCATTGGAAACGTGAGGGTCCGGATGGCGGGTACCGTCGGCGGCAACCTGATGGCCGCCGAATCCGGCTATGACGGGCGCGTTCTCCTGGGCGTCCTCGGCGCGACGCTGGAGTTCGCCACGGCCGGCGGAACGGTGTCCGTGCCGGCCGCGTCTCCCTCCGGGTGGCCGGAGGGCGGGCTTCTCCTTTCCGTCGGCATTCCGGCCGGCGACGGGACGCGCCTGTCGTTCGACCGGTCGCTGAAGCCGGTCGTCAGCGTGGCGGTCGCGCTGTCCGGCTCCGGCGACGAGGCGGTCGTCGGCGCAGGGTGCGCCTATCCCACGCCATGCTTCCGTACGGCGACAGGGACCGGTGAGGGGATCGAATCCGGATTTCCCGAGCCGGCCGGAAACGCAATGGGATCCGCCGGCTACCGGCGGCGGATGATCGGGGTGCTGGCGCGGCGCCAGATCGCCGCCCTGCGGGAGGGGACTTAGACATGTCGGGCGAATTCGTCTTCGTTTCCTTCACCCTGAACGGGACACGGCGCGAGTTTCACGTCCGACCCGAGGAAATGCTCGTCGACCTGCTCCGGGACCGCTGCGCCCTGACCGGGACCAAGATCGGCTGCGACGTCGCAACCTGCGGGGCGTGTTCCGTTCTCGTCGACGGCGCGCCTGCGGCAAGCTGTGCGACGTTCGCCTGGCAGGTCGACGGCCGCGACGTCACCACGATCGAGGGGATCGCCAATCCGGACGGAACGCCCGACGCGGTACAGGCGGCCTTTATCGGGAACAGCGCCTTTCAATGCGGATACTGCACGCCGGGCATGATCGTCCTCGCCCGCGCGCTGCTCGACCGCGACCCGGCGCCGGACCGGGCGAAGATCCGCGCCTGGATCGGCGCCAACGTCTGTCGCTGCACCGGCTACGAGATGATCGTCGAGGCCGTGGAGAACGCCGCCGCCGCGCTGAGGGAGGCAGGCCGATGACCGGAATATCGCCCCGCCTCCACGTCGTCGGCGCCGATCTCGACCGGACCGACGCGCCCGCGAAGACGACGGGCGCGGCGATCTATACCGTCGACGTCTCGTTTCCCGGAATGCTGCACGCAAAGGTTCTCCGCTCGCCGCATGCCCACGCGCGCGTCCTGCGCGTCGATGCGTCTGGCGCCGAGGGAATGCCCGGCGTTCACGCGGTCCTGACGCGCGACGATCTCGGCTCCGTCGCGCCGAGCTACGGATATTTCATCAAGGATCAGCCGATCGTCGCCATCGACAAGGTCCGCTATATCGGCGATGCCGTCGCCGCGGTGGCGGCGGAGAGCGAGGTCCAGGCCGTTGCCGCGCTCGAGGCGATCGCCGTCGAGTACGAGCCCTTGCCCTGGATCGCGACCATCGAGGATGCGATGGCGGACGGCGCGCCCCAGCTGTTCGAGGATGAGCCGATGGGCATCGTGCCGGCCTACGGGCAGGGGGCGAGCGGGGCGAAATATCTCGGCAACAACAACTGCTACCGGTTTTCCTACGAAACGGGCCCGGCGGACGCGTTCGACGATTGCGACCGCATCTTCGAGGACCGGTTCGTCTTTTCGCGGGACCAGCATTTCCACCTCGAACCGTTCGTCTCCGTCGCCCGGATGGACGGCGATACGATCGAAGTGTGGACGAGCTGCCAGAACCCGTTCCCGTTGCGCAAGGAACTTGCCCGGGTCCTGAAATATCCCGAGAACCGAATCCGGGTACAGGTGCCCTATGTCGGCGCCGGCTACGGCGCGAAGAACAACTGCAAGACCGAACCCATCGCGATCATGCTGGCGCGCAAGGCGGGCCGGCCGGTGCGCTTCTGCATGACAATGGAAGAGTGCTTTCTGACGCAGAGCCAGCATGCCGCCGTCCTCGACGTACGCACCGGGGTGAGGAGCGACGGCACGCTGATCGCCCGCGAAGGCCTCATCCGGCTGGATGCCGGCGCCTATTCCGATGCGAGCCCGCTGGTCGCCGAGAAGGCGGGCTATCGTCTGCCCGGGCCCTACAAGTGGCAGCGGCTCCACATCGATTGCGACTGTATCCTGACGAACACGACGCCGGCCGGACCCTACCGCGGGTTCGGCGGTACGCAGGCGAGCTGGGCGAGCGAATCCCAGATGGACATCATCGCCCGCGCGCTTGGCATGGATCCGTACGAGTTCCGGATGAAGAACCTCAAGGATCTGCACGAGGCGTACGTGCCGGGCGAGAGCGGCATCGATTCCGATCTGCGGATCGGGCTGACGACGGTCGCCGAGCGCATCGGCTACGCGCACCGGGAGAGCGGCAAGGGGCGCGGCATGGGCCTGTCGGTGGGCTTCAAGGACGCCGGCGGCGTCAACAAGCCGGCGCAGGCCCGCATCCGTATCGCGACGGGGGGCGACGTCTATCTGCAGTGCGGGAGCATCGAGATCGGGCAGGGCATCCAGACGGCGATGTCGCAGATCGTCGCCGAGCTGCTGAATACGCGGCTGGAGCGCGTCAGCTACCCGGCGGTGAACACGGACTATACGCCGTTCGACCAGGGCACGAACGCGAGTTCCGCGATCGTGGTGATGGCGATGGCCGTGCAGGACGCGGTGCTCGAAGCCAAGGCCAGGGTGATGGAATTCGCCGCCGATCAGCTCGGCTGCGGCGTCGACGAAATCGACCTCGACGACTGGACGATCCGCAAGGGGAACGAGTCCCATCCGCTCAACCTCATGATCATGCGCTACTACGGCGGCACCGGTTACGAGTTTACCGGCGAAGGATTCAGGAAGGCGGCGATGGATCACGCCGCGCCGCTGGAGACGCAATGCGTCTCCTGGGAATTCGGCTGGGGCGCGGCGGAGGTGGAGGTCGATACCGACACCGGGCTGGTTCGCCTGAAGCAGCTCGTCGTTTCCGGCGACGCCGGGCGCGCGATCAATCCGCGGGTCTGCCGGGGGCAGGACGAGGGCTCCGCCGTCATGGGGCTCACCGGCGCCCTGTTCCCTTGCATGGTCTACGACGGCGCGCGGCTTGTGAACGGCGATGGATTGAACTACCGCGTGCCGCTGGCGACCGACATTCCGGAGGGGTTCGTGTCCATCCTGCAGGAACAGGGCCACGGCCCGGGACCGTTCGGCGCCAAGAGCCTCGGCGAGGGATGCATGCTTCCGGTCGCCTCGGCGATTGCCAACGCCATCGAGGACGCGATCGGCGTCCGGGTCCGGGAGCTGCCGCTGACGCCGGAGCGCGTCCTCGCCGCCATCGACGACGCCCGGTCGTAAAGGCCTCCGGCGAAGCGACAAACGAAAAGGGCGGGTACAAGACCCGCCCTCTCGAAGTCCGAT
>JAYPTI010000001.1:0-63656 GCA_038133505.1 Alphaproteobacteria bacterium | reverse complement strand
ACGATGACCTTCGACGTCGGCATCGCGACGGTCGGCACGGGCGCGTTCGACGGCAACATGGAACACGCCATCAACATCCACACCTCGCACGGCTGCACGCCCGAAACGCCGTCGACCACCCATCACTTCTGGACGTCGGCCCGCAACTTCTCGCTCGACGACGCGGAGATGCACGAGATGATGGGCGGCATCCGCAACACGTTCCTCGAGGACGTGGCGATGGTGGAGGCGACCCAGCGCATCATCGACCTCGATCCGGCCGCGCCCACGGTCGACGTCAACAGCGACAACCCGACGATCCAGGCACGGCGGTTGGTGGAGCGGATGATCGCGGAGCGGCAGGCGCAGGCGGCGGAGTAGACCGGCGGCCGGCGGCTCTTCCTAGCCCTTGATGACGTCCTCGAGGATGTCGAGGACCTTGTTGGTCACGGCGTCGATCAGCACGATATCGTTGTCGACGACGACGCGTCGGAACTCCTGGCTGCGGCGCGGCAGGTCGCGTTCGAGATCGCGCGGCAGGCGTTTCGCCAGGCCGGGCGGCAGCTCGCCGCCCCGCTTCAGCAGGCCGGGAGGCAGGTCGCCGCCGCGCTTGGCGAGGCCGGGCGGCATGCCGCCCGACTTGCCCTTCTCCTTGCCGGGGCACTTGTCCTTGCCCATGCCGCCACCCTTGCCGCCTTCCTTACCCTTGCGGCGGTCGCCGTCATCGTCCGAGTGGCGGCCGGCCCGCGCCTCGTAATAGCGCTGCAGGATGCGGCGTTCGATGTTGGTGAAGACCCGGTCGACGACCTGTTCCTTGGTCAGGTGGTCGTCCGCCACCTGGACGGGCCGGTCGGCCGAGGCGGGCGCCGCCGCAAGCGCGGCGACGGCAGCGAAAAGTCCGCAGATCAGAAAATTCGGAAAACGACGCATGTACTACTCCTGTTTTTCCAGAGACCGATTTTCGTTCCGTTCCGAAGAGCCTACCCCCGGTTCGGGAATGGCGGCATCAGCCGCACTTCGAATAATCGCACGCCGTGCAGCTGTCGCAACCCTCTTGTCGCAACAGGGCGGCCTGGCCGCATTTGGGGCACTGGCGCAGGCGCGGCGCGTCGTCGAGCCCGACGACCCGCTTTTCCTCGCCTTGCCTGTCGGGCTCGGCGCCGGGCAGGTCCGCGCCGGAGATGAACCCGATATCGATCATGTGGCGCTCGATCACGTCGCCGATCGCCGCCAGCAGCGACGGCACGTAGCGCCCCTGCATCCACTGGCCGCCGCGCGGATCGAACACGGCCTTGAGCTCGTCGACGACGAAGGAGACGTCGCCGCCGCGGCGGAACACGGCCGAGATCATCCGCGTCAGCGCCACCGTCCAGGCGTAATGCTCGGTGTTCTTGGAATTGATGAACACCTCGAACGGCCGGCGGCGGCCGTCCTGCACGATGTCGTTGATGGTGATGTAGATCGCGTGATCGGACTCGGGCCAGCGCAGCTTGTAGGTCTGGCCCGGCAGTTCCTCCGGCCGCGACAGCGGCTGGGTCATGTAGACGACGCCGGACTCGAACTCGTCGGCGGCCTTCCCCGGCGGCGGCACGGCAAGCGGCAGCTCGGGCTGCGCCGGATCGGCCGCGCCCTTCACCTGCAGGACCGAGCCCGTCACGTCGTTCGGCCGGTAGGTCGTGCAGCCCTTGCAGCCGGTGTCCCAGGCCTGCTGGTAGACGTCCTTGAAGGCGTCGAACGGCAGGTCGGCCGGCACGTTGATCGTCTTCGAGATCGAGGAATCGACGTATTTCTGCGCCGCCGCCTGCATGACGACGTGATCGCCGGGCGCGATGTCCTGCGCCGAGACGAAATAGTCGGGCAGCGCCGCCGCGTCGCCGAACATGCGCCGCCACAGCCGGTAGGCGTAGTCGGAGACCTCTTCCTCGCGGCGCGAACCGTCGGGCATCATCACGTTGCGGGTGTAGGTGTAGCTGAACACCGGCTCGATCCCCGACGAGACGTTGTCGGCAAAGAGCGAGATCGTGCCGGTCGGCGCGATCGAGGTCAGCAGCGCGTTGCGGATGCCGTGGTCTTCGATGGCGGCGCGCACGTCGGCGGGGAGTTTCCCGGGCATGTCGCCGGCGAGATACGGCGCGGCGTCGAACAGCGGGAAGGCGCCCTTCTCTTCGGCCAGCGCGGCAGAGGCGCGATAGGCCTCGTCCCGGATCGTGCGCATCCAGCGCTCGGTCAGTTCGACGGCCCGGGCCGAGCCGTAGCGCGCCCGGCACATGATCAGCGCATCGGCGAGGCCCGTGACGCCGAGGCCGATGCGGCGCTTCGCCCGCGCTTCGGCGGCCTGCTGCTCGAGCGGGAACTGCGAGGCGTCGGTCACGTTGTCCATCATGCGGACCGCGACGGGCACGAGGTCCGCCAGCGCGTCCTCGTCGAGCCGCGCGGTCTCGGTGAACGGATCGATCACCAGCCGAGCGAGATTTACCGAGCCCAGCAGGCACGCGCCGTAGGACGGGAGGGGTTGTTCTCCGCAGGGGTTGGTCGCGGCGATGGTTTCGCACCAGGAAAGATTGTTCGTCTGGTTGATCCGGTCGATGAAGATCACGCCCGGTTCGGCGTACTCGTAGGTCGACCGCATGATGCGGTCCCACAGGCCGCGGGCCGAGACGGTCTTGAAGCAGGTGCCGCCGAAGGTAAGCTCCCAATCGGCGTCGGTACGCACCGCATCCATGAACGCATCGGTCACGAGGACCGACAGGTTGAACATGCGCAGGCGCCCCGGCTCCTGCTTGGCCTCGATGAAGGCCTCGATATCGGGATGGTCGCAGCGCAGCGTCGCCATCATCGCGCCGCGGCGGTAGCCGGCGGACATGATGGTGCGGCACATGGAATCCCAGACGTCCATGAACGACAGCGGGCCGGACGCATCCGCGCCGACGCCCTTTACCGGCGCGCCCTTGGGGCGCAGCGTCGAGAAGTCGTAGCCGATGCCGCCGCCCTGCTGCATGGTCAGCGCCGCTTCGCGCAGATGCTCGAAAATGCCGCTCATGTCGTCGGGGATGGTGCCCATGACGAAGCAGTTGAACAGCGTCACGTCGCGGTCGGTGCCCGCGCCGGCGATGATGCGGCCGGCCGGCAGGAAGCGGAAATCGCGCATCGCCTCGTAGAACCGGTCGGCCCAGTCGGCACGGACGCCCTCGTGCTCGGGCGCGGCCAGCGCGTCCGCAATGCGCCGCCACGTATCGTCGACCGTCCGGTCGACCGGCTCGCCGGAGGCCGTCTTGAGGCGGTATTTCATATCCCAGATTTGCTGGGAAATGGCGGAAATCGCGGTCATCGGGGTCTCTGTCGCATCGGGGGCAGCACCTTAACGGCGATGCCGGGAAGGGTCAATGTTCACGTTATGTTTCGTTATGTCCTCACCGACGGCAATCGGCGATTTACACGGGAAAGGGCACCGCTCTACAAATGGGGATGGCTTTCGCGGACGGCAACATCGAATTCGCGACGACTCCGGACGGCGCGAAGCTCCGGATCGGCCACTGGCCCGCGCCGCGGGACGACGGGCCGGGCCGGGTTCTGCTGCTGCAGGGCCGGACGGAATTCCTCGAAAAATACATCGAAGTGATCGACGAGCTCGGCGCGCGCGGCTTCGAGGTCTGGGCGCTCGACTGGCGCGGCCAGGGCCTGTCGGACCGGCTGCTGGAGAACCGCCACAAGGGCCATATCGACCGGTTCGAGACGTTCCTCGATGATCTCCACTGGTTCGCGAACGCGGTCGTCCCGCTGACCGGCAAGCGGCGGACGGTGGTGCTCGCCCATTCGATGGGCGGCCATATCGCGATGCGCGCGATGCTGGAAGGGCGACTGAGGCCCGAGCGCGCCGTCCTGTCGGCGCCGATGTTCGATCTTCCCGTTTCGGGGATCAAACGCATGGGCGCGCGCCTGCTCGCCGCGACCGCCACCGGCCTCGGGGCCGGCGGCGTCTACGTGCCGGGCATGGGCGACTACGAGGCCGGCGAGCGCACGTTCGAGGGCAATCCCTTCACGGGCGACCGGACCCGCTTCGACCGGATGCGCGCGGCAGTGGCCGCCAACACGGATCTCGCGCTGGGGGGCGCGACGCTCGGCTGGTCGCATGCGGCCTTCAAGAGCATCGATACGCTGGAGCGCCTCTCGCAGGAGGCGCCCGATATCTGTCCCGTGCTCGTCTGCTCCGGGCTGTCGGACCGCGTGGTCTCTGTCCCCGCCCACCGCGACATGGCGGCGCGGCTCGAGGCCTGTACCTGTCTCAGCTTCGAGGGCGCCCAGCACGAGATCCTGATCGAGGCCGACCCGCTGCGGCAAAAATTCTGGGAGGCGTTCGACGAATTCGTGAGCGCCCCCGAGCTCTAGCGCAAGGACTCGCGCGCCTCCGCGACGAGCCGCCGGTTGCCGTCGTGGATGCGCTCGGACAGCAGCGCCGAAAAATCGGACGCATTCAATCCGGGCTGGATCGCCTCGCCGAACGCCGCGACAATCTTCCCCGGCGTCTTGACGAAGCTCCGGCGTCCCCAGAACACGCCCGAGTTGAGCGACAGCGGGACCACCGGCACGTTGCATCGGCGATACATCGCGGCGATCCCGGCTTTCAGCTCCACGATTTCGTCCGGACCGGACCGCGTGCCGCCGGGAAAGATGACGACGGGTCTTCCTTCCGCGAGCCTTTCGGACACCCGCCGGATCATCGAGCGGGCCTCGGTCGCGCCGCCGGCCCTGTCGATGGCGACCATGCCGCACTTCCGGGCGTAGGGCCCGAACATCGGGATCGCGTAGAGCTCCTTCTTGAGGACGAAGACGGGGTCTTCGAGCAGCTCGTAGAGCCCGATCGTATCCCAGGCGGATTGATGGGCGGACGCGATGATGTACCCGCCTTCGGGCAGTTTCTCGACGCCTCGGAATTCGAAATCGAGTGCCAGCAATCGCCGCTGCAGAAAGAAAATCGTATGGGTCCACCAGCGAACCGCGTCGTGCAGCGTCCGGCGGGGCGCGAGGAGCAGCGGGATGTAGGCGATCAGCAGGATCGCCGTCCAGCCGAACATCGCGACGTTGAACAGGGCCGACCGCAGAAACCTCATGGGTCCGACCGCAATTCCCTGACGGCGAGCGCCAGCAGGAACTTGTGATACTCCGACACCGCCAGCCAGCCGGAGCCCCACCAGCGCCACCAGTCGCTCTGCCGGAACTGCTCCGGAAAGACCGCGTGCGGCAGGACGCGGACGCCGGCGGGCAGGCGCTCGGCGAATTCCAGCAGGCTGCGCGGCATGTGATAGCTGGCCGTCACCAGCCGGATCGAGGTGATGCCTTCGCGCCGGATCCACTCCGCGGTCTCCTCGGCATTTCCCTTCGTGCTGTCGGCGGCGTAGCCCAGGACGATGCAGCATTCGAGATTGCCGGGCGAGCGCTGCGCGACCTTCAGGAGCGCCTGCACGTCCACGCCGCGATAGACGCCGGAGACGAACAGCTTAGCGGCGGCGCCGCTCTCCAGCAGCGACAGGCCCTCCTGCACGCGTCCCGCCCCGCCGGTCAGCACGACGATCGCGTCCGTCTTCTCGGTCGCGGGCGGCGGCGCGTCGGGGATCATCGAGGCGAACTCGTGGAACCCGAAGCCCCAGGCAAGCACGACCACGAGGAACAGCAGAAGCAGAAGGCGCGCCGTCCGGAAGGATCGGGGCTGTCGTCGGCCGAACCGCGGCTGACGCACCGGCGACGTCATCGGGCGGCTCGCAGCGAAAGGGAGAGCCTCGGGGTCATCGCTACATCATCTTGCGCAACGTCCGCGTCACCGTGATGCCGACGGTGATCACGACCAGGGCCGTCGCGCCGACGGGAACGCCGGCCAGATAGGCCCACTGAACGGGCGCCAGCGTGAAGTCGGGAAGAAGCGCGCCGGAAATCCGGCCGCCGAACTCGCCGAGCGCGTAGACGGCGGCGGCGGCGAGCGTGAAACCGATCAGCGCCCCGAAGATCGACAGCCGCATCGCATAGGACTGGAACTGCCGCGCAACGTAGGCATCGTGCGCGCCGATCAGGTGCAGGAGCTCGATAATGTCGCGATGGATGGCGAGACCGGTCCGCGTCGTGAAGATGACGGTGGAGACGGCGGAGGCGAGGATCACGCCGATGACCACCAGCGAAACCGCGACCGCGACGCTCGCGAAATCCGAAAGACGGCGCAACCAGGCGGCATGATCGTCGATCGAGGCACCGGGCGCGACCTGCGTGAGGCGGACGGACAACGCGCCGACGTCGACAACCGATCCGGTCTCGACCGAAACGTCGATCAGCGCGGGCATCGGCAGATCGATGCTCTCCGGCTGGCGGCCGAGCCACGGTTCGAGAAGGGTTGCGATCTGCTCGTCGGACAGGCGGACCGCGGAGCCGATACCCGGCGTTTGGCGGAGAAGCTCGAGCGCCGCGTCGACGCGCGCCTCGCCGTCGCTGCCGTCGACCGGCGGCGGTATCTGCACCGTCAGCGTCCCCGAGAGGCTCTGGCGCCACAGATCGCTGGCGGCGGACAGCACCAGCGTCACGGCGAGCGCCAGCGTCGCGAGGAATACCAGCAGCCCGACCGTCCACGGCAGGTACCGGCTCGCCGGGTCTTCGCTGAGGGGAACGTCGCGAACCCCGCCGATCATGAGGCGGGCCCCGCGGCGGCGCGCTCGGGCACGAACGGCCCCGTCAACACGCCGTCCTCGATGTGATACCGCGGATGCTTGAAGCGCTCGATCAGCGATTCGTTGTGGGTCGCGACGACGATCGTCGTGCCGATCTTGTTGAGCTCCTCCAGCAGATGCATCAGGCGGACGGCGATCTCGTCATCGACGTTCCCCGTCGGCTCGTCGGCGAGCAGGATCTGGGGGCGGGAAATCACCGCGCGTGCGATCGCGACCCGCTGCTGCTCGCCGCCCGACAACGTCGACGGCCGGTCGTCGACCTGGCCTTCGAGCCCGACCCACTTGAGCAGCTCGGCGACGTGATCGCGGATCTGTGTCTCGCGCGCGCCGGCGATCCTGAGCGGCAGCGCGACGTTGTCCAGCGCCGACAGGTGATCGAGCAGGCGAAAATCCTGGAAAACGACGCCGATCCGGCGCCGCATCGTCGCAAGCTCTCGCCGGGGCACCGCCGAAACGTCGCGGCCGAACATCGAAATGCTGCCCCTCGACGGACGGTGGGCGAGATACATGAGGCGCAGGATCGAGGATTTGCCGGCGCCGCTGGGCCCCGTCAGGAAATGGAACGAACCGGCCGGCAGCGCAAAATTCACGTCGTGCAGAATCTCGGCGCCGAGCCGATAGCGCATGCCGACATTCTCGAACCGAACGATGTCGCCGACGGCGTTCAAGTGCTTACCTCCCTGAGCGATGAAAATCGCATACGCCCCGGAACGCGTCCAGCATCGCGCGCGGAAATGCTTTGAATCACACCCTCTTATAAGCGAGCCCGCATTGCGCTATGAATTCGCCATGATCATCGCCTGCCCCTCCTGCGACGCGCGCTATGCCGTGGAAGCCGACAAGATCGGCCCCGCCGGCAGAACCGTCAAATGCGCGAAATGCGGGCACTCGTGGACCCAGATGCCGGAGGAAGACGACGGCGTGCAGGCGGACGCTCCGGGTGTGGAACAGATATCCGAATCGCTCCGCGAAAGCCGGATCGGCAGCGACGCGCCCGAGCCGGACGACGAGGTCGATTTCGGCGTCGACTTCGGCGCCGGCCTGCAAGACGAGCCGGAAGCGGACGACGACCCGGCGCCGCGGCGCGGGGCCGTCCCCGACGCACCCGTCCGCAAGCCGCGGCGAAGCGGCGCGGCGCGTCTCGCCTGGCTCCTCCTGATCGTCGTCGTCGGCGGTGTGGTCGGCGGAACGCTCGCCTTCCAGTCTTCCATCGTCTCGGCGTGGCCGAATGCCAAACGCTTCTACGATCTGGTCGGACTGACGTCGGTTCCCGGCACGGCGAAATTCGGATTCCAGAACGTCAAACACAGCGACATCAAGGTCGACGGCAGGGATCTCATCCGCATCGAGGGCGAACTCGTCAATCTGTCGGAAGTTCCCGGCGACGTCCCGGACCTTCGCGTGAACTTCCTCGACGCCGAAGGGCGCGTGGTCAAGACGTGGCGGTTCCCGCCGCCGGAGCGCAAGATGCTGCCCGACGAAACGGTGACGTTCGTCACCCAGGTTCCGGCGCCGCCGCCCGAGGCGCGGCGTATGGACGTCGGCCTTGCAACCGACCCCGTCCCCTCGCCCGCCCACTGAATAGCCGCCCATTGTCGCAGACATGACCGAGCCACCGCAGATCGACGTTCTTTTCGATGCCGACGCCATCGCCCGGCGCAACGACGAACTTGCGAAAGCGATGGCCGAGACGCTCCCCGAAGACCTGCTCGTGGTCGTGATCCTCAAGGGAAGCTTCATTTTCGCCGCCGATCTTCTGCGCGCGATGGATCGGGCCGGCCTGCGGCCACGGGTCGACTTCGTGACCCTGTCGAGTTACGGCACAGGGACCGAGAGTTCCGGCACGGTATCGCTGACGCGCGACATCTCCGAAGAGGTCCGGAACCGCAGCGTGCTGATCATCGACGACATTCTCGATACCGGCAGAACGCTCGCTTACGCGACCGACCTGATGACGGCGCGCGGCGCGGCCTCCGTCCATAGCTGCGTTCTTCTCGACAAGCACGAGCGCCGCGAAGTGGGCATCGAGGCCGACTTCGTCGGCTTTCCCGTGGGCGACGTCTTCGTCGTCGGTTACGGCATTGATCTGGCCCATCTTTTCAGAAGCCTGCCCTATATCGGAACTGTCTGTTCCGAGTAGCCGTTGAGGCTTTTTCAAGCCTTTGTTCACCATTTGATAACCTCTCGGGCGATAGCTTGTGGCGGAAGCAGCTATTCATCCGAAAAGGCATCCCGTGGCGAAGATTCTTATTGCCGAGGACGACATGGCCGTGCGGGAGTTCGTCTCCCGCGCCCTGGCCAACAGCGGTCACGACGTGACGGCGGCAACCGACGGCGTTCAGGCGCTGGAGGCGCTGGCTCAGGACAGTTTCGATCTTCTGCTTTCGGATATCGTCATGCCCGAGATGGACGGTATCGCGCTGGCGCTGAAGGTATCCAGGGACTGGCCGGAGCTGCCGATCCTGCTGATGACCGGCTATGCCGCCGAACGGCAGCGCGCCCATAACCTGGATGCGCTGATCCACGACGTGATCCCGAAGCCGTTCACGCTGCAGCAGATCTGCGACGCCGCGGAAAAGGTTCTGGAGAACCGGTAACCCGTTTCGGAACGGCACCGCCCGCGAAAGCGGATTTCAGTCAGAAACGCTGCAGCAGCCGGTTGATGTAATCGAGTTCGAGCTGCGGGCGGTGGCGCTGGCCGGCGCGCTTGCGCAATTCCTGAAGAATTTCCTGCGCGCGCTCGATGGCGCCCTTGTCCGGTATCGTCACGCGGCGCGTGTCGGCGCCGTCCTCGCCCTGCCATTCGCGGCCCAGCGGATCGCGCATCGAGTTTAGCGGGTTGAACTGCCGTTCCATGCCGATGCCGGAGCCGCGCGCGAAGCGGTTCATCATCTGCTGCATCATGCCGCGTCCGGCCCGCTGGAGCGCTTCCAGCGCCTGGCCCTGCGGCCCGACGGCCTGGCCGGGCTGGCCCTGGCCGAGCGCCTTGGCCGCGTCTTCCATCGCCTGCCCCGCCTGGCCGAGCGCCCGCATGGCGGGGCTGTCGCCGGGCATCATGCCCTGCATCATCTGCTGGAACTTCTGGAGCATCTCGCGAAGCTGCTGCTGCTGTCCGGCGCCCTGCTGGATCTGGTTCTGCATGTTCTGCTGATTGCCCTGCGACTGGCGGAACGTGCGGTCCATGAGCTGGTTCTGCTGCTGGATCATCTCCTGCAGCTGGCGGAATGCCTGGTTGCCCTGCTGGTTCTGCGGATTGCCGCGCATCATCCGCGCGTTGCGGAGGCTTTCCAGCATGTTGCGGAGCTGGGACAGCATCTGCCGCGCCGCGTCGCGGGCACCGGCGCGCATCATGTCGCGAATCTGCTCCATCATGCGCTGGAAGTCCGCGGTCCGCATGATGCGCGTCGTCGGATCCATCGGCATCGCCTGTTCGGTCTGCGGCGATTCCTGCAGCTTGCGCGCCAGCTCGCGCATGTAGCGGTTCATCGCGTTCTGCAATTCGCGCATCAGGCGCTCGAGCTCGGCATCGGAGGCATTCCAGTCCAGCGCCTTCATCAGCGCCTCCTGCGCGCGCAGAAGATCGCGTTCTGCATGCGACAGCTGGCCGTCCTCGACGCGGAGCGCCGTATCCCACATGAGCTCGCGCACCGGCGGGATCGCGCTGTCCTCTTCCTCGTGGAACAGGCGGGAGCGCGAGAAGATCAGCCCCATGAAGACGACCGTGTCGTCCTTGAACGCGCCGGGCTGGCTCGCGATCTCGTTCAGCGAGCGGATGACCTCGCCGCGCCGTTCCGGCGTGGTGGTCAGCTTGCGGCGTTCCTCGATGATGCGCTTGGCGATCGGATTGCTGAAATCGCGCTCGGGCAGGATCATCTTGATCTCTTCCGAGAAGCTCTCGTGACCGGCCGCGTCCTTGGCGGCCAGCCGGATCACGACCGGGAGGCCCGCCCACGGATGCGGCGCGATCTCCTGGAACGTCGCCTCCTTGATCTCGCGCGCATTCAACGACGGCGTCGGCAGGTCGAACTTCGAGACTTCCTTGCCGATCACGTCTCCGCGCTCGTAGGTACGGCGCATCTCGCCGCGAATTTCGGTGATGCCGTAATCGTCGGATCCGGTATAGGCGAGACGCAGCGTGCCGCGTTGCGTCGGGGCTGGCGCGCCGTCGAAGGCGATCGTCGGCGGATTGTCGGGGCGGGTACGCACCTTCCAGCTTCCGAGCGTCTTGCCGCCGAGAACGACGGACACCCGCCCGCTCTCCGCCACCGGCGCCTGCAGACGCCTGTTGACCGCATCGAGCGCCTCGAACGGGGTGGTCTTGCCGTTGATGTCGAGCGCCGCAGCGCCGTCGCCGCCGGACACGATGGCCGTCAGCGTGCTGCCCTCGGGAATTTCGATCTCGAGCTCGGCCGCCTTGGGCGGGGGCCCCTCGGACTCCGGACGGTCGGCGGCCTGCTTGAGCGCCTCGGCGTGATCGCGGGCGATCTGGATCGGGAAGATAGGCGGCAGCCGCGTGTATTCGGGCGGAGTCACCCAGATTTCGAGCTTTGCGGCGCGCGTCTTCGAGGCCTCGCCGAACTGCGGCGCGAACGCCTGCGCAAGACGGTGCGGCGCGTCCGCGCCCGCCACGACGACGCCGACGAACAGCAGCAGCACGACGGCGATGCGAACCGCCCACGGATCGCGGGAGGGCAGCCCCGGCGCCGGCGTTCCCACCTTCAGCGCGCGGACGCGGTCGGCCATCTGGCGCTGGTGCGCCGCCCAGAGAGCGCGCGACGTCGGATCGTCGACGCCGTCGGGCAGGCGGTCCTGCAGCGCTTCGAGGGGCCGATGCTCGAGGCCGCTGGCCTGCTCGATCCGCCGCAGCGCCGCGGTGCGGTCGGGCCAGATCAGATGACGCGCACCCCGGTACAGCGTCCAGCCGAACAGGCCCGCGAAGGCTGCGAGCGCGAGCGCATGCAGCCAGCCGGGCAGAAACGCGAACAGATCGAGGAAAGCGACGCCGAGGAAGGCGCCGGCGATGCCCAGCGGCGGCCAGAGAGCCGGCCACATGGCCTCCCAGGCGAGGCTCAGGCGGGCCTGAACGACGCGCCTCGCAAGTCCGGCCATCGCGCTTCGGGATTTCGACGCTGCGGGCGGGGCTTCGCGTTCGCTCATTCTGCGGCCTTTCCTTGTCTCAGGTGCCGTGGATCAGGAGCCGGGCCCCGACGGTCCGGAAACCCAGTCCGGAACGCTGTCGAGGCCGATCAATGTATCATAACTAGGGCGCTGCCGGATAACGGCATAGTCCCCGCCGTTAACCATTATTTCGGGCACCAGGAGCCGGCTGTTGTAGGTCGACGACATTACCGCGCCGTAGGCCCCGGCGGACGTCAGCGCGATCAGATCGCCGGGCGCGGCGGGCGGCATGTCCCGCTGCACCGCCAGCACGTCGCCGGTCTCGCATACCGGGCCGACGATATCGGTCGGCGTGCGCAGCGCATCGGCGGCCGGCTGCCGCACCGGAACCGCGTCGTGCCACGCATCGTAGAGCGTCGGCCGCACCAGATCGTTCATTGCCGCATCCACGATCGTAAACCGTCTTCCGCCGCTGTCTTTTACATAGATGACGCGCGTCACGAGGAGACCCGCCTCGCCGGTCAGGAACCGGCCGGGCTCGAACGTCAGCGCGACATCCATCTGCCCGAAGACATCACGGACGATATCGCCGTATTCCGTCGGCTCGGGCGGAGATTCGTCGCGATAGACGATCCCCAGCCCGCCGCCGAGATCGAGGCGCTCGACCGTCAGGCCCTCGGCGCGCAACGACCGGACCAGACCGGCGACGCGCTCGAACGCCGCCCGGAACGGATCGAGGCGCGTCAGCTGGGAGCCGATATGAACCGCAAGCCCCGACGGCCGGATCCCGGGCAGCGTCCCGGCGCGCGCATAGACGGCCCCGATGCGGTCGAACGCGATGCCGAACTTGTCGCCGGCGCGCCCGGTCGAGATCTTGTGGTGGGTCCCCGCATCGACATCGGGGTTGACCCGGAAGACGACCGTGGCGGTCTTGCCGAGCCCGGCGGCCACCTCCGAGAGGACATCGAGCTCGGGCTCGGATTCGACGTTGAACTGGCCGCACCCGGCCTCCAGCGCGGCGGTCATTTCGCTCCGCGTCTTGCCGACGCCGGAGAACACGATTTTCGAGGCGGGAACGCCGGCGGCAAGCGCACGGCGCAATTCGCCCTCCGAGACGATGTCCGCGCCTGCGCCGAGACCGGCGAACAGTGCGATGACCGCCTGGTTGCTGTTCGCCTTCACCGCAAAGCAGATGTCGGCGTTGAGCCCGTGCAGCGCCTTCTCGAAGGCGATGTATCTGTCGCGCAGCATGGACGCGGCGTAGCAGTAGAAGGGCGTGCCGACCGCATCCGCGATCTCCTCAATCGCCACATCTTCCGCGAACAACGCCCCGCTGCGATATGCGAAGCCGTTCATCGGATTTCGCGCCTCACTATTTGGAACTGGGATAGGTGTTCGGATAACCGCTCTTGCCGCCGTCGGCGGGATCGAGCTTGCGCGCCTTCTTGCCGCAGGACGCGATCGACACGGCAAGCGCCGCCGCCATCGCGATCAGAAGAACTTTCCTGAGGCCGGTCACAGGAACCGCTCCCGCGCCGCGGCGACCTGCGTACGGACGTTGTCCGGCGCCGTTCCGCCGTAGCTCGTCCGGCTGCGGACCGAATTGTCGACGCCGAGCACCTCGAAAATTTCCTCGGTGATGCGGCCGTCGATGCCCTGCAGTTCCTCGATCGACAGATCCTCCAGCCCGCAGCCCTTTCTCTCGGCGAGCGCAACCGCGCGTCCCGAGATGTGGTGCGATTCCCGGAACGGCACGCCGCCGGCGCGCACCAGCCAGTCCGCAAGGTCGGTGGCCGTCGTGAACCCTTCGCCCGCGGCGCCGGCGAGCCGCTCGCGGTCGAACGCGACGTCGGCGATCATGCCGGTCGCCGCCGCGATGCAGACGATCAGCGTCTCTGCCGCGTCGAAGACCGGCTCCTTGTCTTCCTGCATGTCCTTGGAATAGGCGAGCGGCAGACCCTTCATGACCGTGGACAGCGCGACGAAAGCGCCGACGACGCGGCCCGTCTTCCCGCGGATCAACTCCGCCGCGTCCGGGTTGCGCTTCTGCGGCATCATCGAACTGCCGGTCGAGAACGAATCCGACAGCCGCGCGAACCGGAACTGGGCCGAGGACCAGATCACAAGCTCCTCGCCGAGCCGCGACAGGTGGCCCGCGCAGATCGACGCGGCCGCCAGGAATTCGAGGACGAAATCGCGGTCGGACACGGCATCGAGCGAATTCGCGGTCGGCCGGTCGAAGCCGAGCGCCTTGGCGGTCGCGCCGCGGTCGATGGGAAAGGATGTCCCGGCCAGCGCGCCGGCGCCGAGCGGGCTTTCGTTCATCCGCGCCCGCGCGTCCGCGAACCGGCCCCGGTCGCGGCCGATCATCTCGACATAGGCAAGAAGGTGATGGCCGACCGTCACCGGCTGCGCCGCCTGCAGATGCGTGAAGCCGGGCATCACCCAGTCGGCATGCGCCTCCGCCTGGTCGATCAGCGCCGCCTGCAGCGCCTGCAGCG
Source organism: Alphaproteobacteria bacterium (assembly GCA_038133505.1). Classification (GTDB taxonomy): domain Bacteria; phylum Pseudomonadota; class Alphaproteobacteria; order MPNO01; family UBA830; genus JAYQUR01. The sequence goes on along the minus strand of JAYPTI010000001.1, from coordinate 49,351 downwards.
CGGCGTCCGTCTCGTCGACGGCATCGCGCACCCAGAGTCGGAAGTCGGTCGCGACCTGATCGTTCCTCGACCGGGCGGTGTGCAGCCGGCCGGCGGCCTCGCCGATGATTTCTGTCAGCCGCGCCTCGACGTTCATATGGATGTCTTCGAGGTCGGTCCGGAAGGTGAACGTGCCGTCCTCGATCTCGGCGCGCACCCGGTCGAGGCCGTCCTGGATGGCGACCACGTCCTCGAGGCTCAGGATGCCCCGTGCGCCCAGCATCGCGGCATGCGCCTTCGATCCGGCGATGTCTTGGGCGTAGAGCGCCTTGTCAAAGCCGATCGAGGCATTAATTTTCTCCATAAGCGCATCGGGCGCGGCAGCAAAGCGGCCGCCCCACATCCGGTTCGACCCGTCGCCCGCTGCGTTCGCGGAAGCATTTTCGGTCTTGTTGCTCATGGTTCGCTTCTTGTCTTTGCCCGTAAGTTTTGCGGGAATCAAAAAAATCGGCCTGACAGCCGCCGCCGTCATCGCCGTTTGCGGGATAATGGCGACAATTCTCGCTGAATCAAGCGCATACGCCCAAACCGGCAGACCGCCGGTCGCCGGATCCATGAAGAATTTCGAGCCGGCGGTGACGCCGCTGCCGCTGCCGGAAACCGTCTTCACCGACGCATCGGGGCGAAAGCTCACGCTAGCCGACTTTCGCGGCAAGGTGGTGCTGATGAATTTCTGGGCCACCTGGTGCGGGCCCTGCGTTCGCGAGATGCCGTCGCTGGAACGCCTGTCGGACCGTCTGGGCGGCGACGGCTTCGCGGTCATCGCGCTGTCGGAGGACCGCAAGGGCTGGGAGAAGATCGGGCCGTTCCGTGACAAGCTGGGCCTGAAATCGCTGGCGCTCTTCCACGACGAGAAGTCGGCCATGATGTTCGGCGCCAAGGCGCGCGGCCTGCCCACGACGATCCTGATCGGCCGCGACGGCCGGGAGCTCGGCCGTCTGACCGGCCCGGCGGAATGGGATTCGGAAGAAGCGGTAGCGCTGATGCGCCGCTATATCGGGAAGAAGCCGGCCGACTGACGGCGGAGGGTTATTTTCAGCCCTTGCCCTCGATCGAGGCGGTCGGCTCGCCGAACAGGTAGCCCTGGCCGAAATCGACGTTGAAATCGAGGACGTCGCGCAGCATCTCCTCGGTCTCGATCTTTTCGACGACGATGTCGATCCCCTGGCGTTCGAGCGCCTTCTTGAAATCCTGCAGATCGATGTCGGTGCTGGGCTGCGGAATCTCGCGCAGCAGGGTCTTCGCATCGATCTTGATGTACTTGAAGTGCTGATGCGCGAGCGACGGGTAGTCGAGATTGAGCGTCGAGACCTTGTCCAGCGAGAAGCGGAAACCCAGCGCCGCGAGGCGCGCGAGCTGCCGGCGGATCTCGTCGTCCTGGTTGGCGATGGTCGCGTGGCTGAACTCGAAGATCAGGTGCGGGGCGAGCCGCGAGTTCTCCGTCATGAACATCACGAACTCGTTGAAGAACTTCCGGTCGGACAGCGTGCCGGGCGAGATATTGCAGAACAAGCTCGCGTTGCGGTTCTTGTTGTGCCGGTTGCGGAGAAGCTGGACGCAGCGGAACAGCATCAGATTGTCGAGCGCGGTAACGAGGCCCTCCCGCTCGGCGACCGCGATGTACTGTCCGGGCGTGAAGATTTCGCCCTTCTCGTCGCGGACCCGGGTATAGGCCTCGTAGAACTTCCGCTTTCGCTGCGGCAGGCTCACGATCGGCTGGAGGACGAGGTCGACCCTGTCCTTCGCGATCGCCTCGCGGACGAGATGCAGCACGACGGCGTCGTCGAGCTGCGGCGGCGGCGCGGCGGGAAGATTGTCGTTGGTCTCCTCGAGCGTCCGGCCGGGTTCGATCACCTCGTCCGGCGGCGAATCGCGGTGCGCCGAACGGGTCAGTTCCTCGACCAGCTTGTGCAGCATGCGCACCTCGGCCATGACCTTGTCGACGTCCTCTTCGAGCTCCTTGCTCGATCCCCGCTTGCCGGCGAGCTTTTCGATCGCCTCGTAGATGTGGCCGACCTCCTGACGCGCGCGGGTGAGCTCGCCGAGGACCTTGCCGTGGTCGGAGCGCAGATCCTGCACCTCGTCGGCAAGCCTGCCCTCTTCCTCCTGGCGGACGAAGACCTCGTGAAGAAGCGTCTCGCCGACCAGCACGACGGCGCCGAGCATGATCGCGGTGTTCGTGTCGACGCCGGGCAGGGTCGTCGGCAGGAAAAGCGCAATGCCGACGGCGGCCGCGGAATAGACGAGGGCGATCAGAAAATGACGTACAAAAGACATGTGTGCCGTTCGGGAGTTGCTAGCCTCCCGACTCTGGCGTTAACCAGTTGATGTTCGGTTAACCCTGATCGCTTCCAACGGCCTCGGAAACGCTCGCAAACCCGTCTTTTCGGAGACGTTGCGCCAGATCGCGCTTGAGCCGCGGAACACGCGCCGGCCCGTGAAAGACCAGCGCCGTATAAAGCTGCACCAGCGAGGCGCCGGCGCGGATCATCCGGTAGGCGTCCTCGCCGCTGGCGACGCCGCCGCAGCCAATGATGGGGATTTTGCCCTCGGTCCGGCGGTACATATCGCCGACGATCTCCAGCGCCAGCGGGAACAGCGGCGCGCCGCTGAGACCGCCCGCCTCCGCCTTCTGCGGATCGCGCATGTGGTCGGGCCGCAGGACCGTCGTGTTCGCCACCGTCAGCCCGTCGACGCCCGACTCCAGCACGACCGCGGCGATGTCGGCGCGTTCGGTCTCGTCGAGGTCGGGCGCGATCTTCACGATCAGGGGCGGCTGCTTCTCTTTCTCGGGCACCGCGAGGGCCCGCGCCATGAGCACGCGGTCGATCATGTCGGCGAGGATTTCGCGGCCCTGCATGCGCCGGAGGCCGGGCGTGTTGGGCGACGATATGTTCGTCACCAGATAGTCGGCATAGGGCGCGACCGCCTCGATCCCGATCTCGTAGTCGGCGGCGCCGTCCTCGGTCGTCTTGTTCTTGCCGACGTTTGCCCCGAACGGGCCGCGGCCCTTCCTGCGGCGCGAGATGCGTTCGACGTAGGGGACCAGACCCGTCCCGTTGAAGCCGAGCCGGTTAATCGCAGCCGCATCCGCCGTCAGACGGAACATCCGCGGCTTGGGATTTCCGGGCTGCGGCAGCGGCGTGACGGTGCCCGCCTCGACGAAGCCGAAGCCGGCGGCGAGCATCGCGTCGGGAACTTCGGCGCCCTTGTCGAACCCGGCCGACAGGCCGATGGGATTGCGGAAGTCGAGGCCCCAGACGGATGTCGCGAGGACGGGCTCGTCGGGCGTCCGGTCGGTCGGGCCGAGACCCATGGCGAGCGCGCGGATCGTCGCGCGGTGCGCCGCCTCGGGCGGCAGCAGCCGCAGCAGCGGCAGAAGGCTGGAGTGGATGTCGGGCAAATCCGTGTCCCTTGGGAAGCGTGCCGGCAACCTATCGCGAATCGCGAAGAGGCGGAACACGACCGCCTGCCCGGCCAAGATTGATCGAAACGCCGATCCCGCCTATATCGGGCGCATGACCGACAAGCCTTCCATGCAAGAAACGACGCAGGAAATCGTCAACGAATTCGCGTTCTTCGACGACTGGGTCCAGCGCTACGAATACATCATCGAGCTCGGCAAGAACCTCGACGGGCTGCCGGCGGAGATGAAGGACGACGCGCACAAGGTGCCCGGCTGCCAGTCGCAGGTCTGGTTCCACGCCAAGCGCGAGGACGGGCTGATCCATTTCGACGCCGACTCCGACGCAATGATCGTGCGCGGCCTGATCGCGCTGCTGCTGCGCGTCTATTCGGACCGGACGCCGGAGGAGATCATCGCCACGCCGCCCGAATTCTTCGAGGCGCTGGAGCTCGGCTCGCACCTGAGCGGCAGCCGCGCCAACGGGCTGCACGCCATGGTCACGCGGATTCACGCCTACGCGAAAGCGTTCCGCGACGAGGCAGAGGCCGGCGAGATCGCCCCGGAGGCGCTCGCGTGATCGAGCGTCCGGCGTTCACCTGGAAGGACGGCACCTGGTACGAGGGCAACCCGCCGATGCTGGGCCCGATGAGCCATGCCTGGTGGATGGCGTCGACCGTATTCGACGGCGCGCGGTCGTTCGGCCGGCTCGCACCGGATCTCGACCGCCACTGCACCCGGCTGATCTCCTCGGCGAAGGCGTTCGACATGACGCCGCCGTTGGACGCCGACGAGATGATCGCGCTGTGCTGGGAGGGGATCGAAAAGTTCCCCGAGGACGCGGAGCTCTATATCCGCCCGATGATGTATTTCGAGGACGGCTTCGTCGCGCCCGATCTGGACTCGAGCCAGCTCCTGATCACGGTCTTCGAGGCGCCGATGCCCGAATGGCGGGGCGTCACGGCGATGGTGTCCAGCTACCGGCGACCGACGCCGGAAGCCGCGCCCACCAACGCGAAAGCGTCCTGCCTCTACCCCAATGTCGGCCGCGCACTGCGCCAGGCGCGCGACAAGGGATACGGCACCGCCGTCGTGCTCGATGCGCTCGGCAACGTCGCCGAGTTCGCGACCAATAATCTCTTCATGGTGAAGGACGACGCCGTCCTTACCCCCGCGCCCAACGGCTCCTTCCTGTCGGGCCTCACGCGCCGGCGGGTGATGGAGCTTCTGGCCGACGACGGCCGTCCGGTCGCGGAGGCGACGATCACGCTCGACGCGCTGTTCGATGCGGACGAGGTCTTCCTGACGGGGAACTATTCCAAGGTGCTTCCTGTCGTCCGGATCGCCGAGCGGGACTACCAGATCGGCCCGGTCGCGACGCGGGCGCGCGAGCTCTATTTCGAGTTCGCAGAGCGCGAAGGCCGCAAAAGGTCCTGATGGACGATCAACGTCAAACGGGCGCCGCACACTGGAAGGGTAGAACCGCGAGCTGGACGTCGACAGCCGCAACCGGCCTGTCGACCGACGACACCTTCAACGAAATGATCATCGAGCACGCCGCCCTGCAACCGGGCGAACGCGTCCTCGACCTGGGGTCGGGGACCGGCGATCCCGCGATCTCGATCGGGCTCATGCTCGGCGACGGGGGCCGGATCACGGCGTGCGACCTGACGTTCGAAATGCTGGCGCACACCCACAGCCGCGCCGTCAACGTCGGCATCTCCAATATCGATTTCGCCGCCGCGGATATGGAAGCCCTGCCTTACGCGGACACGGTATTCGACGCCGTCACCTGCCGCTTCGGACTGATGTTTCCGGCCGACAGGGTCGCCGCGGCGGCGGAAGCGCGGCGGGTGCTGCGGCCCGGCGGCCGGGCCGCCTATGTGGTCTGGGGTCCCTACGAGGACAATCCGGCCTTTTTCGTTCTTCGACGGGGCGCGATGGAGGCCGCCGGAAAACCGGAAGGTCCGCCGCCGCAGCGCCACAGTCTCGGCACCCCCGGCTTGCTGACGGAGATCCTGGCCGCTGCCGGGTTCGACGACGTCGAGGAGCGCGAACTCCGCTACAGCCGGCGGGTCGAGGATCCGGACGACTACATCCTGCGGGGCCTTCGCCGCGGCTACGGCGAAATCCTCGACGGTCTCGACGAGGCGGAACAGAAATCGCTGGTGAGCGATATTCGCGAGACATTCGAAGAATGGCGCGAAGGCGACGCGATTTTCGTGCCGAACTCGGCGCGTCTGGGACTCGCCCGGAAGACGGTCTCCTGAGCGGGACTAGCGTGCGAGAAAGTCGTCCAGGATCAGGTCAAGCGCCGGTGTGGAAATGATGTGGCTGGCGACGCTGTCGTCGATGTGAAAACGTAGTTTCCCCATTCCCCACCGTCGCGCGATTCCCTCCAGCTGCGCCGAGAAGCCCGCCGTCAGCACCCCCTTGAAACAGCAGGTGTCGCGCCGGTTGTAGATATGGATCGCCCGGCGGGACGGCTCGAGAACGCCGAGCAGATAGAGCTCGAAAAAGTTGGCCGCCTCGTAGAGGCCGTTCTCGCGATATTCCCAATCGCCGACGTTGCGACCGCCGGCCGTCATCAGGTAGCGCGGCAGGCTGCCGGCGACCGGATAGGCATGGGTAAAGCGACTATCCAGGGCAGCAACGACGACGGCGAGCCAGCCCCCGCCGGAGAGCCCGACCGCGGCGATGCGCCGATAGCTGCGTTCGGCCAGCGCGAAGTTCAACGCCGCAACCGACGGCTCCACGAAGTACGTCAGGGGCGAAAACGACGCACTTCGAAGGAGCTCAAAGTCGTTGTGATCGGCGATCCGGCGGTTCGTGCCATCTACGGAAACGTCGACGGCGGGACTGTCGACGGTCAGCGGAAGCGGAACGGCAATCACGTCGCAGCCTGCCCCCAGAAAGCGGGCGAACCACTCGCGCTCCCCCAGAAAGGCGGCGTGGTGATCCTGATGGTAGACGACCAGACACCGGTCCGCCGCCGCGGCGCTTTTCGGCTGGTTCGTCTCGATCAGCAACGGGGCTACGACGATACCGTGCTCCATGCGGACGACCAGGCGTCTCGCGCGGCGGAAGCTTTTCAATCCCTTCTCCGCGGCGCGATCCGTAACGCTTTCCACGGAATCGGGCAGCCGGTCCGCGGGAAACGGGCCTTTCCAGATGTATCGGACCGCCGCCGCCCGCCGGTCCCGGAGCTGTTCCGCCGACGCGGCGCGGACGGTCCCCGCAACGTCGATCCGCGCCTCTTGCTCGGTCAGGTAATCCGTCCGGTTGGCGTCGATATAGGACTGCACGCCGCCGATCCCGTCCAGCAGACCGACGAGCCGGTTCACGCTCCATTACGCGATATCGGCGCGCCAGATCCAGCCGCAGGCGAGCGCTGCGACCATCAGCAGCGCGGCGGCCATCAGGATTGGACGGCTTTTCCCTCTCGTCGCGGGCACCGGCGCCTTGGCTGTCATTCGGTGACCCGGCTTTCTGCGTCCTGCCTAGTCCGGAAGATGCGCGACGACGTTGCGGATCCATTCTTCGGAGGCGCCGGTCGTCTCCAGCTCCTTGCGCGCCTGCGTCTTGGTCTGCAGCACCGAATCGACAACGCCGGGCATGGCGCCTTTCTCGGGTTCGGCGCAGGCTTCGAAGCGGATGCCGTTCGGATCGCGGAAATAGAGCGAGACGAGCCCCGGCAGGATGTCGACCGGGCCGTCATACTCGACCCCGGCCGCCTCCAGCCGGCCCTGCAGCGCCTTCATCTGCGCGGGCGTGACCACGAACGCGCAATGCTGCATGCCGCCGATCGCATCGCGGTCGGACTGGGGCTTTTCGCCCTTGGGAATTTCGAAATAGGCCAGCAGGCTGTCGTGGCCCATGTCGAAGAAATAGTGGCGGATTTCCTCGTACGGAGGATTGCCACGATTCTTCGGGCCGACCCCGACCCCGGGCGGCACCGTCATCGCGTGGACGAGCGGCATGCCCACCACGTTGACGATAAAATCCGTCGTCAGCTGCATGTCCTCGGTCGTCAGCGCGAGGTGGTGGACGCCGCGCGTGGGCAGGCCGGATCCGGCGCCGGCGGCAGTCGATGTCATCGTTGCGGTATCAGCCATTTGTTCGCTCCCTATCGAACTTCTCGCCGATCATATCACCGCCGGCAGGGCCGACAAACCGCAACAAGAAGAAACGTCGATTCCCCCCGGGCTCGATTGACAGGCATGAGGGTTTGACGGAAGTTTTGCCGGTAACGAGACCCGAAATATCGGGCGCGTATCCGGCCGCCACCATCCCGGCAGTGCGCCGTCACATAGGGAGATAACCGATGTCCGAATTCGAAGGCGGCTTCAATCGCCGCAATCTGCTGAAAGGCGCGGGCGCCCTCGCCGGCGCGGCGGCGCTTTCGTCTCTTCCGTTCGCCGGTGCGCGTGCGGCAGGTTTTCCGGAACGCAACATCAACGTCACCGTGCCGACACGGGCCGGCGGCGGCGCCGACCGTCTGCTGCGGGGCGTGACGGGTATCTGGAAGAAATACCTGAACACGAATTTCGAGCCGGGCTTCTTCCCGGGCGCCTCGGGCCGCGTCGGCTACGAGGTCTACATGGGCAAGCGCGACTCGGACGCCTACAACCTGCTGTTCGGCAACATGGGTCCCGAACTGCTCAACTGGGTGGTCAAGCCGCCGACGTTCGATCTCGCCGACTATCACTATTTCGGCCGCGTCGACACCGATCCGGGCGTTCTCTTCGTCGGCGCCAAATCGAAGCTGCAGTCGCTCGACGACGTCATCAAGGAAGGCAAGAAGCGCACGCTCAACGTCGGCACCAGCCGGCTGGCGCATCCCGCCTCGATCGGCGCGCTGCTGTTCGCCGAGCAGGTCGGCATCAACATCAACCTGATCCCGCTGTCGGGCGGCAAGAACACGGTCGCCGGCGTGGTGACGGGCGAGATGGACCTGTCGACGCTGACGTCCGGTTCGGTCGCGGCAAGCGGCAAGTCGGTCAAGACGCTGCTCGTCTTCAACGACAAGAACGTCATCCCGGGCCGTCTCGACAACGCACCGACCATGAACCAGGTCTACGGCACCCGGGTGCCGCCGCTGCTGTCGGCGCGCGCGTTCGCCATCCATACCAAGGCGGCGAAGGCTCATCCCGACCGTTATCAGGCGCTCCAGGCGTCGTTCCGCAAGGTGTTCGACGATCCCGACTTCAAGCCGGCGATCCTCAAGGCTAAGGGCGTCTGGGAGTACATCAACTTCGGCGGGCCGGAAGAGTGCGGCAAGTACGCGGCCGACATCGCCAGGCTCGGCGCGCGCTTCAAGCCGCTGCTGACCGGCAAGAAGGGCTAAGCCCCGCCGACACCGATTGACGAACGCTCCCCGGGTGCCTGCCGGCGTCCGGGGAGCCGCGTTTCCGCCCCGCCGTCCGTGCGGGGCGCAGTTTCCGGACGATCCGCATGAACGACCCGCAATCCACCGAAAAGAAGTCGCTTGGCGCGGAGCTGATCTTCCCGGTCGCCGCGCTCGTCTTCACCCTCTATTACTTTTCGACGATCTACAATTCGCCGTGGACGGCGCAGGTCGCCGCCTTCTTCGTCGGCGCCATCCTGATCGCCCTCGTCCTCGTCTTCATCGGCCGCGTCGTCATGATGAAGGCCCGCGGCGAAGCGGATCTCGGCATGCGCGACATCGTCGAGCCGCTGTCGATCCTGCCGATCCGGTTCGGGCTGATCGGCCTGACGATCCTGTTCACCATCGCCATCGACTGGGGCGGCTTCACGCTGACTTCGTTCGTGTTCATGACGCTCTCCATGATCATGCTGAACCGGGGCAAGTCGAAGGGCCTCGCCGCGCTCGTCGCCGCCTGTTTCTCCCTCGCCGGCTATCTGCTGTTCATCGTCGCCTTCGAAATCCGTTTCCCGCACGGCCCCTTCGAAAACCTGATCGACGGGCTGTTCTGACATGGACGCGGATCTCGGCATCGTTCTGAGCGTTTTCTGGCACACCCTGTCCTACTGGTGGGTCATTCTGCCGACGATCTTTCTCGGCCTGATCGTGGGCGCGATCCCCGGCTTCAGCGCCGCCAATACGATCATCATCCTGCTGCCGCTGACGCTGGCGATGGATCTGGAGATGGGCCTCGTCTTCATGGTGGCGCTGTACGCGTCGTCGCGCATGGGCGCGGGCGTGCCGGCGATCCTCGTGAACATTCCGGGCACGGCAGGCGCGGCGGCGACGCCGCTCGACGGCTATCCGATGGCGAAGCAGGGGCGCGGCCAGCAGGCGCTGGCGATGTCGTTCGTCGCCTCTACCGTCGGCGGCCTGCTGACCACCGTCCTCGCCATCCTGATGATGCCGTGGCTCGCCGAAGTGGCGTTCGTGATGCACTCGGTGGAGATGATCGTCGTGATGCTGTTCGGCATTTCGCTGATCGCAACCATCGCGTCGAAGGACACGCTCAAGGGCCTGATTGCCGGCTTCCTCGGCCTGATGATCGGGTTCATCGGCTCCGATCACGTCTACGCCACGCCGCGCGGCACGATGGGTTTTCTGGAGCTCTACGACGGCATCCCGCTGATCCCGGCGCTGGTGGGCCTGTTCGCGGTATCGGAGGCGTTCCTCGTCATCGAGGGCGACTCCATGCTCACCCATGTCGGCCGCGAGGCGATGAAGAAGGCGAGCTGGAAGGAAACCATCGAAGGCTGCCGGATCGCCTTCAGCAAATGGTGGCACATCACCTGGACCAGCATCATCGGCCTGATCGTCGGCGTCATCCCGGGCGCCGGGGCAGCCATCGCGTCGTTCGTCGCCTACCAGCAGTCGAAGAGCTTTTCCAAGACGCCCGAGCTTTACGGCACCGGCCACCCGGAGGGGCTGATCGCGCCGGAGTCCGCGAACAACGGCGTCACGTCGGGCACGCTGATCCCGCTGCTGGTGATCGGCATTCCGGGCGGCGCGACCGCGGCGATCATGCTGGTCGTCATGCAGTATCACGGCGTCAGCTTCGGCCCGGCGCTGTTCCGCAACCAGCCGGAAATCGGCTACGGCATGTTCATGGTGATGGCGGTCACCTACCTGATCATGACGCTGACTATCCTGCCGCTGTCGCGCTACATGAGCCGGGTGACGATGGTCTCGACCGCCTACATGTCGCCGTTGATCATCTCGTTCACGCTGGTCGGCTCGTTCGTGCCGCGCCAGTACATGTTCGACATGTATCTCGCACTGGCTTTCGGCGTCCTCGGCTACGTCGCCCGCAAGACGGGATACCACGTGGCCGCGATCCTGATCGGCGTCATCCTCGGCCCGCTGCTGGAGCAGTACTTCCTGCGCGCGATGAAGATGTCGCAGGGCGACATATCCGTCCTCTTCTCGTCCCAACTGGGAAATATCCTCTGGGTTTGTCTTGCGCTGTCGCTGCTGGTGCCCTATGCGCTCGACTGGCGGCGCAACCGGGCCGCCCGCGCGGCAAGCGACATCCCCGAGGACTGAGCCCCACCCACCGGAGACTTCCGACATGACCGATATCGTTTTCGAGGAACACCAGGCACAGAAGGGCGACGTGACCCTGCAGATGTACCGGCGACGTCCGGCAACGGGCGACGCGCCGGTGCTGTTTCTGGTGCACGGCTCGTCCTTCTCGTCGCGGTCGAGCTACGACCTCGAGGTGCCGGGCCATCCCGGCTATTCGCTGATGGAAGCCTTCGCCAAGTTCGGCTACGACGTCTGGACCGTCGATCACGAGGGCTACGGCCGCTCGACCCATACCGAAAGCAGCTCCGACATCGCCTGCGGCGTCGAGGACCTCAAGGTCACCGCCGAGGTGGTCGAGCGCGAGACCGGGCAGAAGAGCGCGATCTATTTCGGGCAGTCGTCGGGCGCCCTGCGCGCCGGCGCCTTCGCCAACGCCTGCCCCGAGCGGGTGAGCAAGATCATCTTCGCGGCGCTGACCTACACCGGCAAGGATTCGCCGACGCTGATCAAGCGCGCCGAGCGGCTGGAGGAATGGAAGAACAACCCGCGCCGCATCGTCGACGAGGAATATTACCGCGGCGTCTTCACCCGCGACGTCACCGGCCTCACGATTCCCGAGCTCGCGCCGGCGGCGGCAAAATCCGAAATGGACAACGGCGGCGGCAGCGTCCCCAACGGTACCTATTACGACATGTGCGCGAACCTACCCGTCGTCGAACCCGAGAAGATCTTCTGTCCGGCCCTGATCGTCCGCGGCGACCACGACGGCATCGCCACGGACGCGGACGTGATGGATTTCTTCGGCCGTCTGCCCCACCGCGACAAGCAGCTCGTGTCGATCGGCGGCATGGCCCACAACACGCAGCTCGGCGTCAACCGAGCGCGTTTCTGGCACGCGATGAAGTCGTTCCTCGACATGCCGGATCGGGTCGACTCGCTCGCCTGAAATTTCCCGCCCGAGTTTTCCCACTCGAATTTTCCCGCCCGAATTTTCCCGTCTGAATTTTCGGGCGGGGTGACTCGGGGCGCGAGATGCGCCAGAATTTTCCCACAGACGATTTTCGGGATGAATTCTGGAGGGACATCATGCGCAAGACCCTGATTGCGACCGCAACCGCCGGCCTCGCTCTGGCCGCTCTCGTCACGACCGCGGCGACCGCCGCCGAGATCAAGATCGGCTCGTTCGTGCCCGAAAAGAGCGTCGGCGTCCGCACAGTCATCAAGCCTTGGCTGGCGGCGGTGCAGAAGGAGATCGGCGACAGCTCGAAACTCCAGGGCTACTGGGGCGGCACGCTGGGCAAAAGCCCGTTCAAGCAGTACGAGCTGGTGAAGAACGGCGTCGCGGATATCGCGTGGGTTCTGCCGGGCTATACGGCGGGTCAGTTCCCCGAGCTTCAGGTCCTCGACCTGCCCTACATGGCGTCGTCCGCGAAGGAAGGCTCGCATGCCGGCTGGAAGCTTTACGAGGCCGGTCTGCTCAGCGGTTTCGAGGACACCACGCCGATCGGCATCTGGACCGCCGCGCCGGGACACGTCTTCTCGTCCAAGCCGGTCAAGTCGATCGACGACCTGAAGAACATGAAGATCCGCGCGATCGGCCCGGTCCACGCGGAGTGGATCAAGTCGGTCGGCGCCGCGCCGCAGACCATGAGCTCGCCGCAAATGAATACGGCGCTGAAGCGCGGCGTGCTCGACGCGGTCGTGCAGGGCTATACCGGCATGCGGACCTTCAAGACCTTCTCGCTGGTCACGCACGTCTACGAGGCGCCCGTCGGAGTCATTCCGTTCATCCTGCTGATGAACAAGAAGCGCCACGAAAGCCTGTCGTCCGCCGAGAAGGCCGCCTTCAAGAAATGGGGCGGCGATACCATCGCGAAATGGGGCGGCGACGCCTATGACGGCGAGACCAAGAAGATCCGCGACCAGCGTCTTGCGAAGAAGGATCTCGTCTTTGCGGACTTCGCCTCCGAGGAGAAGGCCGGCATGAAGCGCGCGCAGTCGGTCCACGACTGGTGGATCGCCAAGACGCCGAACGGCCGGAAGATCTACGACACCTACAAGAAGGCGCTCGAAGAGGTCCGCAAGGGCTCCTGAGGAGGGAGAGCGAGCCGCCCGGGGGCCCTTCCCGCATGGAGATGATCCTCGGCCTGCGCGACCGGCTCGACCGCTTCACGCGGCTGGTCGCCACGATCGGATTCACCGGCCTTGTCGTGATGGCGATGCTGACGATGTTCGACGCGTCGATGCGCTATCTCGGCCTGCCGCGCATTCCGGGTTTCAGCGATCTCGGCGAGGTGATCTACGCCGTCGTGATCGCGTCGTGCTTCCCGGCAGGGCTCCTGCAGGGCCATAACATCACCATCCGGTTCCTCGGCAAGGGTCTCGGTCGGCGCGGGGGCGCGTGGCTCGAGGCGTTCGGGGCAAGCTTCACGATGCTTTTCTTTACGATGCTCGCCTGGCAGTTCCTGCGCCTGACGCTGGACTATCAGGCGAACGACCGGGTGACCGGCACCATCGAGATGAGCATCGTGCCGTGGTGGTGGCTGACGACCGCGATTATCGCGATGTGCCTGCCGGTGCAGTTTCTGGTGCTCGTCCAGCGGCTGGCGACCGCGGTCACCGGCCGCGGCGAAGTGCCGACCGGGGCGGGGATGTAGCGCATGGATCCCATCCTGATCGGCTCCATCGGCCTCGCCGGCATGTTCCTGATGATCGCGCTGCACGTGCCGATCGGCATCGCGATGGGTCTCACCGGCTTTTTCGGCGTCGGTTTCCTCATCGGGTTCGAGCCGGCGGCGTCGCTCCTCGGCACCGAGCCGTCGGCGGCGATCGCGAACGAAGGACTCGCGGTGCTCGCCCTGTTCCTGCTGATGGGGAGTTTCGCGGGCGCGGCCGGTCTGTCGGCCGATCTCTACCGCCTCGCCTACGCCTTCATCGGCCATCGGCCGGGCGGCCTCGCGATGGCGACCATCGGCGGCTGCGCCGGCTTCGGCGCCGTTTGCGGCTCGTCGGTCGCGACCGCGGCGACGTTCTCGCGCATGGCGCTGCCGGAGATGCTGTCGCGCGGCTACCAGCCGACCCTGGCGTCCGGCTGTATCGCCGCGGGCGGCACGCTGGGGATGATCATCCCGCCGTCGGTGGTGATGATCCTGTACGCGATCCTGACCGAAGAGGACATCATCACGCTGTTCGCCGCCTCGTTCATTCCGGGGCTGCTGGCGGTGGTCTTCTACTTCATCACGATCTCGATCTACGTCCGCATGAACCCCGAAGCGGGACCGCCGGGCGAACGCATTCCGTGGAAGGAACGGCTGGTCATCCTGAAGGAATGCTGGGGCGTCGTTTTCCTCGCGACCGTCGTCTCGGGCGGCATCTACACGGGTATCTTCACGGTGACCGAAGCGGCCGCGGTCGGCGCCTCGCTCGCGATCTTGTTCACGATCTTCCGCGGCAACATGACGAAGGACATCTTTCTCCAGAGCCTGGGAGAGACCGCCGCCAACACCGGGATGATCTACATCATCATCATGGGCGCGGCGGTGTTCAGCTATTTCGTCACCCTGTCGCACATGCCCGAGGAAGTCGTCGAGGGCATCAAGTCTCTCGGCCTGCCGCCGCTTCTGATCATTCTGCTGTTCGAGCTGATGTTTCTCGTCCTCGGCAGCATCTTCGATACCGTCGCCGCGATGGTGATCACGCTGCCGTTCGTCTATCCGGTCATCGTGGATATCGGCTACGACCCCGTATGGTGGGGCGTGATCAACGTCATCGCGATGGAGATCGGCATGATCACCCCGCCGATCGGCATCAACGTTTTCGTCCTCCACGGCATCGCGAAGGACATCGAGCTCAGTCAGGTCTTCCGCGGAATAATTCCCTTTTTCTTCGCCGATGTGGCACGATTGCTGCTGCTGACGCTCTTTCCGGCCATCGTCCTATGGCTGCCCCAATTGTGGGGTCTGATGTAGGCGTGCCGGTCCGGCCCACGGCGGGCGCAATGCCCGCCACAACAACACGAACTCGAACTGGGGAGACACCATGATATTCGAAGTCAGGACCTACCGACTCAAGCCGCGCGGCGTTCCGGAATTCATCGACACGTTCGGCAAGGCCTACGAGAGGCGCAAAAGCCTCTCGCGCATCGCCGCTTTCTTCCATACGGAGATCGGACCGCTCAACGAAGTGATCCACATCTGGCCGTACAAGGACGGACTCGACCGCGAGAAGAAGCGCGCGACATCGGTCAAGAACAAGAAATACGCCTGGCCGCCGAAGGTCGGTCACCTGCAGGAACACATGCAGTCGGAAATCTTCGTCCCGTCGCCGTTCACGCCGGAATTCCCGAAGAACAAGGTCGGCCCGATTTTCGAGTGGCGCGAATACACGCTGATCCCCGGCATGATCGGCGAGCTCTACAAGAACTGGGAAAAGGCGATCCCGAAGCGCATCGAGATGTCGCCGCTGGTCATGGCGATGCACACCGATCTCGGCGGGCTGAACAAGTTCGTCCATATCTGGGGATACGAAAGCCTCGAGCACCGCGCGGAAGTGCGCAAGGAAGCGGCCGCCAAGGGGATCTGGCCGCCGAAGGGCCGGCGCGAGACGCTGCAGATCCAGGCCAACAAGATCTGCTTCACGACGCCGTTCTCGCCGCTGCAGTAACGCGACGGCTGACCCACGAAACGAGGGCGGGCGCTCACCGGGCGCCCGCCTTTTCTACGTCAGAGGGAGGACAGGATGAGCGAGATAAAAGCCGACGAGTACTGGGCGAAGAAGACCGCCGATTACGGCGACGTCGAACTGTTCATGTTCCGCAAGCGACTTTCATCCGGATCGCCGCGCGGCGTGCTGTTCCTGGTGCACGGCTCGTCCTTTTCGGGGCCCACCGGTTTCGACCTGCAGGTGCCCGGACGCGACGACTATTCGCTGATGGACCGGTTCGCGGCCGTGGGCTTCGACGTCTGGACGCTCGACCACGAAGGTTACGGCCGTTCGTCGAGGACCGAAGGCTGGTCGGACATCGCGAGCGGCGTCGAAGACCTGAAGGCCGGCTTCGAGGTCGTGACGCGCGAGACCGGCGCGACGTCCGCGATGTTCTACGGATCGTCGTCCGGCGCGCTGCGGGCCGCCGCCTTCGCGCAGGCCTGTCCCGCTGCAGTGACGCGGCTGGTCCTCGACGCGTTCGTCTGGACCGGCAAGGACGCGCCGACCCTGATCAAACGCGCCGAGAATCTCGATTATTTCCGCGCCCACAACACGCGCGCCGTCGACCGCGCCTTTTTCGAATCCATCTTTACCCGCGACAAGCCGGGCACGTCGGAGCCGGAAGTCGCGGTCGCGCTCGCCGAGACGGAGCTTCAATACGGCGACACGGTGCCGACCGGCACCTATCTCGATATGTGCGCAAACCTGCCGGTCGTCGATCCGGAAAAGATCGCCTGCCCGGTGATGATCGTCCGGGGCGAACACGACGGCGTTGCGACGCTGGAAGACCTGCTCGCCTTTTTCGAGAAGCTGCCCAACATGGACAAGCAGTTCGCCATTTTCGCGGGACAGGCGCACGTCACGCCGCTGGGCCTAAACCGCGCGCGCTTCTGGCACGCGATGGAGGCGTTCCTGACGATGCCGGAACGGGTGGATGTTTAGGCGCTGATATTGGGGTGGGTACCGGCCCTCCCCCCCGCCCGGCCACCCTGCGCTATTAGCCTCGGAATTGTTTGTGGGGGGGTCGGGGTGGGGGAGAGGGCCGGAACGGAAACGAAATGCCTAACCTATCGGCCAGGGCAGAACGAACGCTTCCTGGAGCAGTCCGCCGGGGAAGTCGAGGACCATGATCCAGGCGAGCGCCGAGATGAACCCGACGCCGCAGACGGTCATGACCGCGATCCGCAGCCACGACGCGTCGGTCTTCACGCGCAGGAAGATCGCGAAGAAGCCGACGATCGCGAGCCAGAACCCGATCAGCATGATCGCGGCGAGGAAGGCCGCCAGCCACAGCAGGTAGTGCAACAAGGGGGGCGTATCGGCGCTCTGCAGGTGATCGCCCTCGACCTCTAGGTCGAAATTGACCGTGTGCGCGGTGTTGTTCGTCCAGGTGAGGTACATCAGGCGGGCCGCGACCGGAAGCGACAGCGCCGCGATGCCGATGGTGTAGATGCCGCCGAGGAACGACTGCGTGAGCCCGTCGATCAGACCCCAGGCGAGGAAGGCGAAAACCAGCGTCGCGAACCAGGCCTGCGGGCGCATGTTCTGCACGCGCGAGTGCGCCGCCTCGGCTGCGTCGCTTTCGCCGGTCGGCACATTGCGGGCGCCCATCCAGGCGGAGACGATCGTGATCGCGAAAATGATCAGGACGCCGGTCCGATAGAGAAAGTCCCAGTCGTAGAACTGGACTGCCTGGTAGAGATAGGTCTCGGACTGGTCGGCGAGCACGAAACCGATCAGGAAGGCGGGCCGCGGCCAGCCGAAGCGCTTCATCAGGATCCCGATCAGACCGACGCCGAACAGCGCGATCAGGTCGCCGAGGTCGCGCTGCGCCTGGAACGCCGCAAAGCAGATCACCATGATCATGAACGGCGCGAGGAACGCGTAGCGGATCGTCGTCAGCATCGCGACGTATTTAGACAGGAACAGGCACGCACCCGCGCCCAGCACGTTGGCCAGCGCCAGGGACCAGATGATGACGTAGGTGAGGTTCAGCTTGCCCTCGACCATCGCCGGGCCGGGTTCGAGCCCGATCAGCACCATGCCGCCGAGAAACACCGCCATCGAGCCGGAGCCGGGAATGCCGAACAGCAGCGTCGGGATCAGCCCGCCGCCTTCCTTCGCGTTGTTCGCGCTTTCGGGCGCGAGGACGCCGCGGATATCGCCGTGGCCGAACTGCGAGGCGTCCTTCACCGTCTGCTTGACGTGGCCGTACGCGATCCAGTCGACGACGCTGCCGCCGAGGCCGGGGAGCGCGCCGATGATGCAGCCGATGCCGGCGCAGCGCAGGCACAGCCACTTGTAGAGCCACATGTCCTTGAGGCCCTGCAGCCAGCCGCGCCCCAGCGTCTGGCTGCGCGAGATCGAACCGCCGGCGCGCAGCAGGTCGACGATCTCGGGCACCGCGAACATGGCGAGGCCGACGACGACCAGCGGCAGCCCGTCGCCGAGATAGGGGATATCGAGCGACATGCGGAATTCGCCGGTCGCGGGCGCACCGCCGATCGAACTCACCATCAGCCCGAGCGCGCAGGCGAGCACGCCCTTCATCAGGCTGGTACCGGCGAGCACGCCGACCATCGACAGGCCGAGGATCGTCAGCATGAACAGCTCGGCCGAGGTGAACAGCAGGATCACCTCGCGCGCGACGACTATGACGAACGTCAGCACCACCGCGCCGAACAGGCCGCCGAACAGCGAGGCCGAGAACGCGGCGCCGAGCGCCCGCGCGCCCTCGCCCTTCTTGGCGAGCGGGAATCCGTCGAGCACCGTCGCCTGCGAGGCGCTGGAGCCGGGTATGCCCATCAGGACGGAGGCAAACGTATCGGAGGTGGGAATGACCGCGACAAGGCCGATCAGCATCGACAGCGCCGAGGTCGGGTCCATGCCGTAGAGAAACGGCAAAAGGATGGAGAGCCCGACGATGCCGCCGAGTCCCGGAAAAATACCGACAACCAACCCCATCGCGACGCCGGCGAACAGGTAGATGAGGTGGTGCCCGCTGGTGATGTCCGCGAGCGCGGCGAGAAGAGCCTCGATCATGGCTTGAGCCTATCGGGAACCGCCGCGGGGCGCCATGACGCGCCCCGCGGCGTGGCCGAACGCCTTACGGAACGGCGTTGTACTCGCGCTTGAGCCAGTCCCTGACCCACTTCTTGGCCGACGGCGGCACCGTGGTCGCCACCTTGTAGAGGACTTCCGCCTTCTTGCCGACGGCCTGCGGATAGTCGCCAAGCGCCTTTGCGGCGGCTTCCTTGAAACCGGGCTCGTTGATCGTGTCCTGGGCTGCCTTGCGCCATGCGGCGAGGATGTCGGCGGGCGTGCCCTTCTTGACGAAGATCATCTTCTGGGCCGGATAGCCGGCCGCCATGAACGCGCGCCACGCCGTCCAGGCCGGGCCCTTTGGCTTCTTGCCGTGCATGGTCTCGAAGACCTCGCCGACGTGCGGCAGGTCGGGGAAGTTGGGATCGCGGACCAGGTTGCCGTTATCGTCCAGCATGCCCCAGGTCATCAGCGGCACGGCCTTTCCGGCCTTCACAAGCGGCATGACGCGCTTCAGGTAGGCGGGCGTCGTCTGGTAGTCGATCCGGACCTCGCCGCGCTCGAAGGCGAGGCGCGCCGGGCCGCGGCCCTTCATGCCGAACACCGGCTTCACGTTGAGGCCGAGGATCTGGAAGGCCAGCAGCGGCACGAGATCGAGCGACGTGGCGCCCTGCGAGCCGAACTTCAGCGCGGCCTTCTGCAGCTTCTTCATGCCGTCCTTGTCGGCCTTGGTCACGCCGAGCGACGGGTTGACGTAGACGATGCCGCCGACGGGCGTCGCCAGGATCACTTCCCAGTCCTTGTAGTCGTACTGGACGCGGCGGTCGTCGAGCAGATACGGAAACTGCGTCGAGCCCGACGTGCCGAGCGCCATCAGGCCGTCCGTCGCGGCGCGCCGCGCGAAGAAGTTCGTACCCTTCGTCGAGCTCGCCCCGGGCATGTTCTTGACCGCCACCGTCGGCTCGCCCGGCAGGTGCTTCTGAAGCCGCGGCGCATAGAAGCGCGCCCAGGCGTTCGACCCGCCGCCGGTGCCGTAGGGGATGATCCATTCGATGCGTTTGCCGGAGAAATCGGCGGCCGGAGCGGGCGTCGCGACGGTACCGAGCGTGAGCGCCGCCCCGGCGAAGGCCAGGGTCGCGCCCTTGATGAGCGTAAGGGATTTCATTCTGCAGCTACCTCCCGTTTTGGGGTTTCAGTCGTTTCGTTTTCTATTCCGGTTTTCGCGCCGAGCAAGCGTTCCGGCACCATCACGGAGCCCTGCATGATCATACGGGCGGTCCGCACGATGCCGGCGGCTTCGAGCGCCTTGCCGTCTTCGCCGTCGGTCAGCGTCAGCGCGAGATGCAGCTTGCCCGCCGGGTGCTCGATCGAGAATGTCGGCCGGTTGTCGCCTTCCGGCAGAACGGCGAGCAGCTCGGCGACCGTGCCCGGCGTGACCGAAGCGTAGGCCAGCGCGATGCCGCCGGTGATCGCGTGCGTCTCGTGCGTCTTGTCGGGGACGAAATAGCGCGACGCGATGGCGCCGCCGTCGCGCGGCGCGGCCAGGATGATGATCTTGGGCTGGACCTGGCCGCTCACGTCGCCGAGTCCCATGCGCCGGCCGGCTTCGAGCCGCATCGCCTCGACGCGCTGGAAGAACGCCGGATCGGCATCGAGTTCAGCGGCGCTCTCGTAGCCGGTCTTGCCGACATCGGCGGCGCGCAGGATCATGCACGGCATCGCCGCATCGATGATGGTGACGTCGATCCCGTCGATGGTCTCCATCTTCTCGCCGGTCGGGAACAGCTTGCCGGTCCGCGCGCCGACGACGTCCATGAAGTTGAGCAGGATCGGCGCCGCGGTGCCGGGGACGCCGTCGATGGCGAAGTCGCCTTCGTATTCCACGTGTCCGCCCGGCGTCCGGACGACCGCCTCGACCCTCCCGCCGGTGTTGACCTGGTAGATGCGCACCCGCGTCTCGCCGTCCTCGGCAGGCACCATGCCGGTCTCGATCGCATAGGGGCCGATCCCAGCCAGCATGTTGCCGCAGGTCGGCGCGTAGTCGACCTTGGCCTCGTCGACCGAGAGCTGGGCGAAGAAATAGTCGATGTCGCAATCGTCGCGGTCGGACGGCGACAGGATGCAGGTCTTGCTGGTGACCGACGTCGTGCCGCCGACGCCGTCGACCTGGCGCGGATCGGGGCAGCCGAAGGCCTTCAGCAGGATATCGTCCCACAGCTCGCGGTCCTCGGGCAGGTCCGCCTTGTTGAAATAGAGCCCGCGCGACGTGCCGCCGCGCATGAAGATCGCGGGAATGGATACCTGCATGCCTATCCGTCCGTAATTCGTGTGCCGTGAGGCGGCATATCATCCCTTTCCGGACCGGAAGACAACCTCCAAACAGCGTCGGCGTCAGCCGAAATTCGCCGCCGCGTGGTGCGCATCGAGGAACGCGAGCGAGCGAGCGTTGGCCGTTTCGGTGGCCTCGGGCACATAGGTCTTGCGCACGTCGTTCGCGAAGGCGTGGCCGGCGGCGTAGACATGCATCTCGGCCGTCGGAATGGCCTCCCTGACCTGCTCGATCACCTCGGGCGGCGTGTTGGCAGTGTCTGTCTCGCCGAAGTGGAAAAGCATGTCGCAATTGGGGCGCTTGTCGAGATAGGTGGGCAGCTTGGTGCCGTAGTAGGAAATGCCGCACTGGAGGTCGAACGAACAAGCCGCGCCGAGCGCGAGACCGCCGCCCCAGCAGAACCCCAGAACCGACACGCCGCCGTCGCTGTCGACCGCATCGGCCGCGGCACCGATGTCGAGCAGGACCTTGTCGACATCGAGGCCGTTCATGATGTCGCGGCCGACGTCCGGCGTCTCGAAGGGCACGATGGTGCCCGGCTGATGGCGGTCGTACAGGGCGGGCAGAATGGTCTCGTAGCCGTGCTCGGCATAGTGGCGGACGACCGATTTGAGCTGGTCCGTCATGCCGAAGATTTCCTGCAGGATGACGAGCCCGCCCTTGCGGCCGGATGCGGGGCGCGCGACGAAGGCATCCAGCGTGAACCCGTCGGTCGCCTTCAGGCGGACGATCTCTTCGGAAAAGGCCATTTGCGTTGTCTCTCCCCGTGGCTTTTCAGCATCGCGTTATTGTCCGGGGCGCACCGTAGTGAGCGTTTTCTCATTAAAAAAATTCATATTATTTCTGATTTTCATCATTTAAATTGATGATGAAATGATACCCGCCGGCTTCGATCTCAACCTGCTCCGGGTGCTTAGCGTCCTGTTCGAGGAGCGCAGCGTCACGCGGGCAGGCGAACGCCTGGGGCGCACGCAATCCGCCGTCAGCAATGCCCTCGCCCGGCTTCGCGCCGCGTTCGGCGACCCGCTGCTGGTGCGCGCCGCAGGCGGCATGGACCTGACCCCGAAGGCCCGCGATCTTGCGCCCCTGATCGCCGCCTTCCTCGAACGCGCCGACCTCTGTTTCGAAAGCGACGGCCCGTTCGACCCTGCCTCGGCACAGGGCGTCTTCCGCCTCGGCGCGCCCGACCGGCTGGGACTGCCGCTCCTCGTCCCGCTGGTACGGGAAATGCGGGAGCAGGCGCCGGGGATCGAGCTCGACCTCGTCACCGCAGACCGCGCCAATGCGCTGAGCCTCATCGCCGACGACCGGCTGGACCTCGCCATCGGCTGGTTCGAGCGCCCGCCGGCGCAGTTCCGGGCCGAGCTCGCCTTCACCGACCGGCTGGTCTGCCTGTCGTCCAGACGCCATCCGGTGCGTGCCGACGCGCCGGGACCCGTCTCGATCGACAAGCTGCTGGGCTTTCCGCACCTGGTCGTCAGCAGCGCCGGCGACCGCAAGGCGGGGTTCGACGATTTACTGGCGCGGACCGGCATTCGCCGCAGGTCGGCGATTTCGGTCACGAACTTCACGACGGTGCCGGACCTGCTGGCGGAGAGCGACCTCGTGGGCGTTTTCACCTCACGGGTCGCGGACGTGCTCGCCCGGCGTCACGGCCTCGCGGTGACCCCGCTGCCCGACGAAGTCGCGGCGCTGGATCACTATGTCGTCTGGCATGCGCGCAACGACGCGAGCGCGCGGCACCGCTGGATGCGGGAACGTCTACAGGCGCTCTACGGCGCGCAGGAAACCTGACGGAAGTACGCCGTCAGCCGCCCGTCGCATGGCTCTCGCGGGCGTAGCGGACGAGCGCGAGATAGCGGTACAGCCCGTGCACGAACTTGCCGTAGGGCATGGTGACGAACAGGCTGAACACGACGCCGAGATGGATCGCGAGCAGCAGGCCCATCGCGGTGCCGTCGCGGAAGACGAGCAGCGCGAGGCCGGTGAGGCTCGTAAGGAACAGCATGGCGAGGAACGCGACCTCCATGCCGTAGCGCGCCTCGTCCCGCATCAGCGGATCGCGCTTCCACTTCGCCGCCAGCAACCCGACTGGGCCGATCAGGAGACCGACGCCGCCGGCGATGCCGAGCAGGACAGGCAGGTCGTACCACGGGTACGGCGCCTCGCGGCCGAGCAGATAGTGATAGAGGGTCGCCACGCTGGTCGCGGCGAAGCACAGCATGAAGCCGTAGAACGTGAAGTGGTGGTACATGCGCCTTCCGTCCGACGGCGCGTCCTCCTCGTTCAGGCACCCGCCGCCGCCGCCGTCCAGGTAGCGCAGCTTGCCGGCGTCCTTCATCGCCTGCCACAGCGACTGCGGCTCGCGGACGATGCCCCCCGGCGCGCCGATGTCGCGCCAAAAATTGCGCGCACCCATGACCATCGCGAGGATCGCATAGAGGAACGCCGCGCCGAACAGCAGCGCCATCGCGTTGTGCGGCATCAGCTTGTAGAACGCGCCCGGCCCGGTGTGGCGGCCGTACATGATCTCCGGATCGTTCCACGCGGCGAAGCCGTAGATGAAGATGGCGACGCTGACGGCGGCGATCAGGCTGATCGCGAGACCATTGCGCGCGAACAGGCCCGACAGGAACCCGGGCCACGCATAGGCGCGGTAGGAATCGGCTCGCGCCTCGGCCATCACCTTCGGCACGTTCACGTCGAACGGGTGCGGCGGCGAGAACTGGCAGTCGTAGAAGCAGGCGCCGCAGTTGTGGCACAGGTTGGCGAGGTAGTTCAGGTCGCCGTCGGAGAACGCACGGCGCATCTCCATCGCCGGGAACACGGCGCACAGCCCTTCGCAATAGCGGCAGGAATTGCAGACCGTCATCAGCCGGTCGGCCTCGACCAGAATGTCGGTGGCGTGCGGATCGTTCGTCTGGCCCGCCTTCGTCGGCGCGGCAAGCGGATCGAATTCTTCCGTTTCGGGGGACGCGGTATCAGTTCCTTGCATTGTGCGCGGCCTCCCTGCCCGCGATCCGCCCGAAGACGCTGCCGATGGTCATTCCGATGCCGGCGGCGTAGCCGCGGCCGAGCACGTTGCCCGACATGATTTCGCCGGCGGCGAACATGTTCGCGGACGGCTTGCCGTCCTTCATGATCATGCGCGCTTCCTTGTTCACCCGCGTGCCGAGATAGGTGAAGGTGATGCCGGGCCGCACCGGGTACGCGTAATAGGGCGGCGTCTCCAACCGGCGCGCCCAGTGCGTCTTGGCGGGCGTCACGCCTTCCGTATGGCAGTCGTCGAGAATGGTGTGATCGAACGTGCCGTCGACGACGCCGGCGTTGAAGCCGGCGACGGTCTTTTCAAGCGTGTCGGCCGGGATTCGCAGCTTCTTCGCGAGCCCCGCGATCGTGTCGTCCTGGATCGGCGGGAACAGCGACGGCATGAAGCTGGTCAGCACCGAATGATCGAAGACGATATAGGCGATCTGGTCCGGCTGCTGGGCAACCAGCCGCCCCCAGATGGCGTAACGCTTTGGCCAGATGTCCTCGCCCTCGTCATAGAAGCGCTCGGCGTTCTTGTTGACGACGATGCCGAACACAACGCAGTCGAGCCGCGTGATGATGCCGCCGTCGTATTTCGGCGCGCGCGCGTCGATCGCGACCGCGTGGCACTGGGTCGGATCGCCGATCGGCTGCACGCCGGCATCCAGCAGCATGCGCAGGATCGTGCCCTGGTTGTTGGCGGTGCCGCGAATGAGAAAGTTCTCCGCCGCCTCGCCCCAGTATTCCTTGAGCCATTCGATGTTGGATTCGAAGCCGCCGGCGGCCGCGACGACGCTGCTCGCCCGGACGGTCTGCGTCCCGCCGTTCTCGCCGCCGATGCGAACGGTCGCGCCGGTGAACATGCCGTCCTCGATCTCCATGCCGACGACCTCGGCCTCGTAGCGGACCTCGATGCCGATCTTCTCCGCCGTCTCGTAGAGCGCGTTGAGCATCGACCGGCCGCCGCCGAGGAAGAACGAGTTGGTGCGCCCGAGCCCCAGCGTGCCGCCGAGGGGCGGCTGGAAGCGCACGCCCTGCTCCTGGATCCAGGTCAGCATTTCCTTGGATTCGTGGATCATGTGCCGCGCGAGTTCCTCGTCGGTCTCGCCCTCGGTGACGCGGAGCAGATCCTCGAACAGCTCGTCTTCCGGATACGGCCCGGTCAGCGTGTCGGTCGCCGCGTCATGGGCGCAGCGCATGTTGCGCGTATGCCGCGTGTTGCCGCCGCGATAGAATTTCTCGGCGCGTTCGAGCACCAGCACGGTCGCCCCCTCGCGCCGGGCGCTGATCGCCGCGCACAGCGCCGCGTTGCCGCCGCCGATCACGAGCACGTCGAATTTCTGTGTCAGGTCCGCCATCTTTTCCGGAATTGGAAGTGTCTGGAGGACCCGTTTTGACGCGCGGACGGGATTCTTGCAAGACCCCGCCCGCGCCGGGTCACCTCCCCCGCTCGTCGATGCGGAGCGCCGCGAAGACCTCGTCGCGGGTGCCGCGCGGCGGGTAGATCCACTGCGTGTTGATCATCGTCTTGCGCTTCTTGGCTTCCGCGCCGGTGGTCTGGACCTCGCGGTTCCAGCCGGTGCTGAACACCGCGCCGTAGTCGCCGAGATCGAGACAGGTGGTGTAGTCGGTCTGGCGGTAGAGCCGCGCCTCGAGGCCGAGCATGTCGCGCGCGGCATTGAAGCCGGCATACTTGCCCATGGTGCGGGCGTGCTGGCACGACATCAGGGCCGCGTGCTCCGCGCCGCCGTTGGCCTTGCCGTCGTCGGCCACCGCGTGCGCGACGTCGCCCGTGGCGTAGACGCCGTCGACGCCGGCGACGCGCTGGAAGTCGTCCACGATCAGCCGGCCCTGCGCGTCGCGCTCGCCGGGGATCTGCGCCGTCAGTCCGCTGGCGCGGAGCCCGACGGTCACCACGACGGTCTTCGCGTCGATCCGCTCGCCGTCGTCGAGCGTCGCGCCGCCCGCGTCGACCGACGCGATGGAGCGGCCGAGCCGCAGCTCTACGTCGGCACCCGCGAGCGCCTCCTCGATCACCGGACGCGGGTTGGCGCCGAACTCGGGCCCGATCTCGGGGGCGCGCTCGATCAGGACGATGCGGGAGCGTTCGACCGCGTCCGCGCCGCCGTGCGCCGCGATCCGCCGCGGCATTTCGGCCGCGAGCTCAATGCCGGTCATGCCGCCGCCGACGATGACGTATGTATCGCGGCCCGGCGCGTCGGGGCCGGCGATCGTCGCGGCGAGATGCTCGTCGAGCGCGACGGCGGCCTCGTAGGTGTCGATGTCGAAGGCGTGGTCGGCGACGCCCGGCACGGGGAGCGGCGGCAGCTCGCTGCCGGTTGCGAGGATCAGCGTGTCCCAGGACAGCGTCTCGCCGGTCGCGAGCGTCACGGTCTTCGCCGCCGTGTCGATTTTCTCGGCCGCGCTCTCGATAAAGGCGACGCCCGCGGGATCGAGCGACGGGCGCAAGGCGGGGCGCAGCTCCTTCGGGTCGCGCTCGTAGAGGCGCGGGCGGATGGTGATGCCGTCGACCGGGTTGACCAGCGTGATCCGCAGATCGCCGCCCGCCTGTTCGTTCTCGTCCGCCGCGACGACCGCCGCGGACAGGCCGGCGAAGCCGCCGCCGATGACCAGAAGGTCTCTCATTTCCCGTTCTCCCTCTTCGAATATTTGCTTCGCGGGCCGCGCCGGCGGTCGGCGAGGCGCGCCTCGAACCAGTCGCGCCCCTCGGCGACCCGCGCTTTCGGCATCTTGCTCTCTACCTGCGTCGCCAGGCTCGCCAGCGTGTGGCCGCGGAACGCCTCGAACATCTTCTCCTGCGCCTCGAGCATGACGGCGTGGATCGAGCACACCCCGCGCGTCGCCCAGTCGGGCGGGTTGTCGGCGTAGAGGATGCAGTTCCGGCGGATCTCCTTGCACTGGAACAAAGGCTTCTCGCCCTCGACCGCGCGGATTACATCCATCACGGAGACGTCGCCCGCCGGCTTCGCCAGCCGGAACCCGCCCTGGATCCCCTCCGCGCTCTCGACGATGCCGGCCTTCTGCAGCTGCGTGAACAGCTTGGCGACCAGCGACGGCGAGATACCCTGGAACTCGGCCAGGTCCTTCGCCGAGACGGGCGCGCCCGCGTCCGGGTCGGCGAGATAGAGCAGGCAATGAAGGCCGTATTCGACGTTGCTGCCGTAGAGGCTCATAGGCATTTCTCCGCTTTCTTTTAACGACGATATTATTAGTCGTTATTTATGTCAAGCGTAAACGGCGGGAGGTTTCGCGGATTTAGGGGAGTCGGAGGGACGCGGTGGTGCGGGCGGCCGGACTTGAACCGGCACGGCCGAAGCCGAGGGATTTTAAGTCCCTTGTGTCTACCAATTCCACCACGCCCGCGTGGCTCCGGGTGAGCCGCGTGCAGCCTACACGCGCCGACGGGGATGTTCCAACGCGAAACCGGTCAAACGGGCGGGCCGGTCTTAGACCGGCCCCTACGCGATATCGTGCGAATTCGTAGGGGCGGGTCTAAGACCCGCCCGCCCCTACCCCGACGCGCGCCGCGTCGTTATTCTGCAAACACCAAGCCGAAAGAAACACCCAGGGAGACCCCCCATGCCCGGCACCACGCCTCCGTTCCGCGCCGACCACGTCGGCAGTCTTCTCCGCCCGCAGCGCCTGAAGGACGCGCGGGTCGCAAGGCTGGGCGAGGACACGGCCGAGAGAAATCTAGGCCCGCACGGCGACGCGGATCTCGCTTCGGTCGAGGACGACTGCATCCGCGAGGCGGTCGCCATGCAGGCGCGCGTCGGCCTCAAGGGCGCGACCGACGGCGAGATGCGGCGGCGCAGCTGGTGGCTGGAGCTCATCATGAACTGGGACGGGTTCTCGGCGAACCGCCAGGACACCTCCTCGCCGTTCGGCTGGAAGAACGAGAAGGGTTTCCAGCAGGCGTTCTCGACCGTGTTCGTCGACGGCCGGATTTCGTGGCGCGAGAGCCCGATCGTCGACGCGTTCAAGTTCCTCGACACGAATTCAGGCGATGCCGTCGGCAAGGTCACGCTGCCCGCCCCGCCGGTCGTGCATTCCTTCATGGGCGGCCCGGGCGCGCTCGCGAACACGCCCTACGAGGGCGACGAGAACGCATTCTGGGACGATCTCACGGCGGCCTACCGGGCCGAGTTGAAGGCGCTGGCGGACGCCGGCTGCACGCATATCCAGCTCGACGACGTGACACTGCCGTTCCTGTGCGATCCGGACTACGCGCCCGTGTTCGCGGGCTGGGGGACGAACGCGGACTCGCTGCTCGCCGAGTACGCGAAGCGGATCAACGACGCGCTCGACGTCCTGCCCGACGGCGTGACGGTCGGCATGCACCAGTGCCGCGGCAACCGCGAGGGCTTCTGGGCGGCGGAAGGCGGCTACGACCCGGTCGCCGACGTGCTGTTCAACGCCATCAACGTCGATTGCTATCACCTGGAATACGACACCGAGCGCGCCGGCTCGTTCGAGCCGCTGCGCCTCGTGCCCGAGGGCAAGGTCGCGCTCCTGGGTATCGTGTCGACCAAGACGCCGGTTCTGGAGGACGCCGACTACATCAAGCGCCGCATCGACGAGGCGGCCAAGCACGCGCCGCTAGATCGGCTCGGCCTCACCACCCAGTGCGGCTTCGCCAGCTCCGTGAAGGGAAATCCGCTCAGCGAGGCGGACGAGGAAGCCAAGCTCGCGCGGATCGTCGAGGTCGCGACGGACGTGTGGGGAGAGGCGTAGGGAGACGGCGCCAGGTCAGCCGACGGACGCCCTCTTTCGCACACAGCTGATTGGTCACCCCGGACTTGTTCCGGGGTCCAGTCTTCAGCGCACTCTCGACCGGCAGTTCTGGATCCCGGAACAAGTCCGGGATGACAGCTTAAGCGAAACGGGCCGCCTGAGCCCGCCTGCCGAGGCCGCCCGCAGTTCCCGCAGGAACGCACCGACCGCCTGCTCGAGGCTCTGCGACTGGCGGGTGAGGTCTTCCGCCGCTTCGAGCACGTGCCCGGCGGCGCTGCCGGTCTGGGTGGCGCCGGACTGGGCCGCGCCGATGTTCTCGGACGCGCGGTCGACGCCGTCGGCGGCCTCGTTGACGTTGCGGGCGATCTGCTCGGTGGCGGCGTTCTGCTCCTCCACCGCGGAGGCGATGACGGTCGTGACCTCGTTGATCTCGCCGATGGTGCCGCGGATGGCGCGGATCGATTCGACCGATTTGGTGGTCGCCGCCTGGATGTCGCCGATCTGCGCGCCGATCTCCTCGGTCGCCTTGGCCGTCTGGTCGGCCAGCGTCTTCACCTCGGTCGCGACCACGGCGAAGCCCTTGCCCGCTTCGCCCGCGCGCGACGCCTCGATGGTGGCGTTGAGGGCGAGCAGGTTGGTCTGGCTCGCGATGTCGTTAATGAGATCGATGATCTCGCCGATCCGGCTCGCGGATTCGTCGAGCCCGACGACCGCCTCGGTGGTCTGCTCGGCCTGGTCCATGGCGTTCCGCGCGATGTCGGAGCCCTGCTGCACCTGCTTGCCGATCTCGGCGATCGACGACGCGAGTTCGCGCGACGACTGGGCGGCGGATCGCACGCTCTCGGAGATCGCGGCGGACGCGCTGGCCGCGTCGGTCGCCTTTGCGGTGGTGTCTTCGGCGGTCGACGTCATGCCTTCGGCCAGCTGCTTCATCTGGGCGACGGCGCTGCCGACGCTTCCGATCACGGCGCCGACGCTCTCCTCGAACCCTGCGGCGAGCTGCAGCAGCGCATTGCGCTTTTCGGCCTGGGCCTTCTCCTCCATCTCGCGGCGGTCGCGCTCGGCCGCTTCCTCGGCCCGGCGCTTCTCGTCCTCGCGGGTGCGTTCCTCCTCGGCGGCGCGCGTCTGGGCCTCTCGCTGCTCTTCCTGGAGCCGCCGGTTCTCGAGCGCGTTTTCGCGGAAGACCGCCATCGCCCGGGCCATGGCGCCGATCTCGTCGCCGCCGGAGACCTTGACCTCGACTTCCAGATTGCCGGCGGCAAGCTCGTCGACGGAGCCCTTGAGGGCGGTCAGGCGTCGCACCAGCCCGCGGCCGATATAAAGCCACGCGATGGCGATCGAAACGACGAGCGCGAAGACGACGACGACGAGCATCGTGCCCTGCCCGACGCCGATGGCCAGCTCGGCGACGCGGGATTCGGACGCCACCGTCTCGCGCGCTTCCTCGGCCAGACGCTGGGCGCCGGCGGTGAGCACGTCGGTCGCTTCGGTGTTGGGCTCGACGAGGGCGCGGATGTCGATCGCGACCGCCAGCTTGTCCTCGGCCGCCACGAACACGTTGCGTTCCTTCTCGCCGACCGCGACGAGATCCTTGGCGAGCTTTTCGACGTCGTCCTTGTAGGCGGCGAACTTCAGCTTCTCAAGCGCCTCGGCCACTCCCTTTTTGCCGTCGTCGTAGCGCTTGCGGAGCGGTGCGAGCTGCGCGCCGCTGTCGATGCGGGCGGACTCGGACAGCGCGCCGGCAATGACGCCGCCGGCGGTCTGAAGCTCGAGCAGTGCCCGCAGTTCGCCGACGCCGATCTCGATCAGCTCGTTCATGGTCGATCCGGCACGCGTCGACAGACCGGACGCCTTCACTTCGGAATCGAACGCGGCCTCGTCGATGGCGGGGCGCAGCGCGGGGGTCAGCGCCGCGCGCATTTCGGCGATGCGCGTCGCGTCCTGCGCGGTGCCGGCCCGCTTGAAAATACCGTTCTTGCCGTCGCCGAAGGCGACGATACGCTCGATTACCTGTTTCGCCTTCGCATCGATGCCGTCCGCGCCGAGAGCGGCGAACGCCTCGCCCACGCGGGCCTTGTGAACCTTGAAGGAATTCTCGAGCGTGGCGCGCCGGGCGGCGTCGGCCGAGGCGGAAGCCTGGGCGTAGAGCCCGAGCATCGCGTTGCCGTCCGCCAGCAGCTCCAGATTGTAGCGCAGCGTGACGAACGAGGCCTTGTACAGCCCCTCCATGCCCTCGCTGAGCTTGCCGGCGGCTTCCTTGGCCGTCGCGAGGAGTTCCTGATTGGCGCTGTCGATGAGGCCGGAAACCTCGAAGACGAAGGCATTGCGCGCCAGAATCAGGTCGAAATTGCTGCCTTCTATGTCGGAAACGACCTTGTTTCGCAGGGCGATCAGCTTGTCGAGCTGCGGGACGCTGGCCATGACCGCGCCCGCGCTTTTGTTCAGCGACTCCTGGAAGCCCGGATCGGTGCCCTTGTCGGCGAGTTTGGCGAGTTCATCCTTCAGTTCTGCGCCGATCTTGGTGACGTTCTCGAGCGCCTCGGCGCGCGACTCCTCGTCCTGCGACTGGATCAGGCGCTGCAGGGCGCCTTCGAGCTGACGGGCGCTGCGCGCGAAGTCGAACGAGATCAGCATCGCGGGGACGCTGTTGCGCGTGATCTGCGACAGGGCGGAATCGATCCGCATGTAGGAAAGCTGCGTCGCCGCGCCGCCGAGCGCCGTCAGACCGGCGACGAGACCGAACGCGAGATAGAGCTTGGGGCCGATCCCGACCGACCCGAGCCTGCGCGCGATCGGCGCGAAGGGGTTTTTCCGGTTTTTCCGGGCCGGAGCGTCGGGCGTCTGCCGGTCGTCGGTGTCGGTGTCGGTCGTGGCGGCGGAGGAGGCGTCGGTCATAGTTTTCTCTCGATGGATCCGGAAAACGCGGGACCGGCGAAACACATGACCTACCCGGACTACCATTTAAGATGCCGATGCCCGCAGCGCTGCCCCGGGTGATAGGGGAACATCCTAAAAATTGTATTAAATGCGAGGCAATCGCATTCAGGTGTTCGGCCTTTGGACAGAATCCGCCGAGGCTGGCGCGACCGTCGCCTTAGAGGCTATTCTGGCTGCCGTTCCATTCTCAGCCCCGCACGGTATCCCGACCCACATGGCCGACGCCCCCGCCGAACAGCGCTTTCCCGCCGATGCCATCGCCGGTTTCATCGCCCGGACGCTCGTGCATCTGGGATTTCCCGAGCGCGACGCTGCGGATTGCGGACGGCTGATGGTGGCGTCGGACCTCGCCGGGTTCCATACGCACGGCATTTTCCGGCTCGCCCAATACGTCAAACGCATCCGTTCCGGCGGCATCAACGTCACCCCGAACATCCGGACGCTTCAGGAATCTGCCGCGACCGCCGTCGTCGATGGCGACAACGCGATGGGCCATCTCGTCATGCAGTTCGCCGCCAACGTCGCGATCGACAAGGCGGCGGAAGCCGGCTGCGCCTGGGTCGGCGCGCGCCACTCCAACCATGCGGGGGCAGCGGCGACCTACGTCTCCATGGCGGCCGACCGGGGCATGATCGCGCTTTACGGCACCAACGGCAGCGCCAATCACATGGCGCCCTGGGGCAGCGCCGATCTGCTGCTCGGCACCAACCCGATCGCCGCCGCGATCCCCGCCGGCGAGGAACCGCCGGTCGTGATGGACATCGCGACGACGACCGCCTCGTTCGGCAAGGTGCGAACCGCCGCGCAGCGCGGCGAGGAACTGCCGGTCGGCTGGATGTTCGACCGCGACGGCAAGCCGCTCACCGACTCGACCCGCATTTCGGAGGGAACGCTGAACCCCATCGGCGAGCACAAGGGCTATGCGCTGTCGCTCGTCGTCGGCCTTCTCGCCGCGACTTTGTCGGGCGCGCAGATGGGCGTCGAGGTCGAGGGGATGGGCGACGAGGCCTATCAGTCTACGCCGGTCAACAACGGCCATTTCATTATCGTCGTCGATCCCGCGCGCTTCGGCGACCCGGCCGATTTCGGCAAGCGGGTCGACGCGGTGTCGCGCACCATGCGGCGCGCGACGCCGCTCCCCGGGTTCGACGCCGTCCGGGTGCCCGGCGACGGCCGCGCCTCGAAACTGGACGATTACAATGCGAACGGCGTCCCGGTGCACGCCGCGCTTCTCAAGAATCTCGACACGCTCGCCGACGAGCTCGGCGTGGAGCGTCTCCGCTAACAAGCCGCAACAGCAAGCACGAAGAGGAAACATCCGATGGCCGGCGCCCAGCCTTACGTCTACACATCCGCCCGACCCCAGCCCGGCAGCGCGCCGAAGAAGCCCGACGCCTTCACCGTCGACATCCACTGCCATGTCCATATTCCGGCAGCGGCGGAAATAGCCGACCCCCATTTCACGCCGGACATGGAACCCGCGGTCCTGTTCGCGAACGAGATGACGCGCCAGATCAACATGCAGCAGAACGTCGACCGGATGCCGCATCTGACCACCGTCGACCACCGGCTGATCGACATGGACAAGATGGGCATCGACCTGCAGACCATCATTCCGCCGCCGTTCCAGGCCTATTACTGGCTGCCGGCCGAGATCGGCATGAAGACGGCGCAGCTCGTGAACGACGGCCTCGCCGAGATCGTCGACGACATGCCCGACCGTTTCGTCGCCTTCGGCAACATCCCGCTGCAGGACGCCGACATGGCGGTCGAGGAGCTGGAGCGCGGGGTCACCAAGCTGGGCCTCAAGGGCTTCCAGATCCTGACCAACGTCAACGGCACGGAGATCTCGGACCCGCGGCTGGAGAAGTTCTGGGCCAAGGCGCAGGAGCTCGACACGCTGATCTTCATCCACCCGAACGGCTTTACCTCGGCCGAGCGGTTCAAGGACCACTATTTCAACAACGTGATCGGCAACCCGCTCGAGACGACGATCGCCGTCCACCGGCTGATCTTCGACGGCGTCATGGAACGATATCCGAACCTGCGGATCCTGCTCGCCCACGGCGGCGGATACCTGCCGGCCTATTCAGGCCGCATCGATCATGTGTGGGGCGCGCGCGAGGACGGCCGCCAGCACGTCACCCAGGCGCCGACGAACTATCTCAAGAAGATGTGGCTCGACACCGTCGTCTTCACGCCGCACCAGCTCAAGTACCTGATCGAGCAGTACGGCACCGACAAGCTCGTCATGGGAACGGACTACCCATACGACATGGGCGACTACAACCCGGTCGAGCTGGTCGATCTCGTCGACACGCTGGACGCGGGCGACAAGGCGGCCATCTGGGGCGGCAATGCGAAATCGCTGCTGAAACTCGACTGAGACAAGACCGCACCGCCCCCCCTATACGAAAAGGTGAATCGGCCGACGCGGCGCCGCGTTCTATAGTTTCGCCTATGGGTTGGAAATTATCGCTTCGCCGATGGATCGGACGCCGCGCCCTGGGCGCGCTCGCGGTCGCGCTTGCCGTCGGGTTCGCTTCGGCGCCGGGCTTCGCCGCGGAGCGCGACGACATCAAGGCCGGATCGAAAGTCGGTGCGCAAATCCCGCATAACCTGTCGACCCTCGACCAGGACGGGCAGCATCAGGATTTCAAGTCGCTGGCGCACAAGCGCGGGCTGCTGATCCTGTTCAGCCGCTCGGTCGACTGGTGACCCCCCTGCAAGGCCCAGGCGGTCGCCTGGAACGAACGCGTTAAGGACGTCCGGAAGCTCGGCTACAACTTCGTGCTGGTGGCGCACGATACGCCCGCCAAGATGAAGATCTTCAAGGATCAGCGGAACATCGGCTACACGATGCTGTCCGAGCCCAGGGCGGAGATCATCCCTGCCTTCGGCATCGCCAACCCGCAGTTTCCGAAGGGCAGCAGCTGGTACGGCGTCGCGATTCCGATGATTTTCGTGGCAGCGCCGGACGGAACGATCACGCACCGTTTTTCGTACGCCAGCCATCGCGACCGGCGCGATATCGACGCGATCCTCGCCGCGCTCAAATAGGCGGCAGGCGGCGGATCAGCCGCCTTTCCGCTTCGCGAGATAGGCGTTCCGGAATATCAGGCGCGTTTCCGCGAGATTCCAGTTCCGGTTGTATTTGGTCGGCGCACCGGGCATCACGCGAACCAGCAGGAACCGCGGACCGGGCGCCTCTTCGAGGAACGCGCGGGCCGCCTCGTACTGGCTTTCCTCCGTCACCGTCATGACCGACGGAATACCGGCGCCGTCGGCGACCTTCGCGAGATCCGTGCGCCGCGAGGTGTGGCCCGCTTGGCCGCCGGTCTCGCCGTGCTGGCCGTTGTCGACGCAGACGATCGACAGGTTCTCCGGCATCACGCTGGCGACCGTCGCCAGCGCCCCGAGGCTCATGATCAGTTCGCCGTCGCCGGTGATGCAGACGACGCGCTCGTCCGGCGCCGACAGGGCGACGCCGAGCGCCATCGGCACCGCACCGCCCATCGCGCCGCCGAGGGTGATGAGATTGTCGGCTTCCTTCGTATAGGCCGCCATGTCCTTGGCCGCGCCGGCGAGGCCCGTCACCAGCAGATACTTTTCCGGCTCTGGGAACAGGTGGGGCATCAGGTTCCGGCGGTCGATCGTCGCGTCCATGTCCATCGCCCTCAGAAGGCTTTCGCGCCGAGGAATTTCTGGGTCAGGATCAGCGCGACCCCGTTGCCCGCCTTGAACGACGCCGACAGCGCGGCGTCGACCGCCTGTTCCAGCTCGTCCTCTCTCTCGACCTCTATGCAGAGGATGCCCATCGCCTCAAGCACCGGCACCACCGCCTGTCCCATCGGATACTGCCACGGGTTCTGCTCGCCGTAGTCGCCCCGCATGGTGACGATCATCAGCATGGGAAACCGGCCGCCCTGGACCAGCGACAGCATGTTCGGGCAGTTGCCGACGCCGGACGACTGCATCAGCAGCACGCCGCGCGCGCCCACCAGATCGGCGCCGACGCACAGCGCCACGCCCTCTTCCTCGCTCGCCAGCAGGACGGTGCGCGTGCTGTTATGCTCCTCCGCCATCTCGACGATCGCGGCGTTGCCGAAATCGGGCACGTAGGAGAACAGGCTGACGTCGGCCTCGACCAGCTTGTCGAAGATCAGTTTGGACCAGACTTCGCGTTCGCTCATGCCGGAAACTCGTAAAGCCTTGCCGGGTTCTCGACAAGTATCCGGCGGCGCGTTTCGTCGTCGCCGCACCAGCCCATGAACTGATCGAACAGGTCGGCGTCGTTGGGCATCGGATAGTCCCACAGGATCGGATGCGGCCAGTTGGTGCCCCATACGATCCGGTCCGTCCGCGCCTCGATCAGCGCGCGGGCGATGGGCGTGATATCGTCGTAGGGCGCGCCGGTATCCGATAGCCTGTACCAGCTCGACAGCTTGGCCCAGACGTGATCGGTCTCGCGCAGCAGCCGCAGCAACGCCTGGAAGCCCGGATAGTCGACCCCCTGCCCGCCGCGCACGCGGCCCAGATGATCGACCATCAGCGGCACCGGCAGGTCGCGGATCAACGGCTCCAGCGCGACGAACTCGTTGCAGTCGTTCACGTGAAGCACGATGTGCCAGCCGAAAGGTTTCACGCGCTCGGCAAGCGATGCGAGGTGATCGGTGCCGACCGCGCCGACCAGCATCGTCGACAGGCGGATGCCCTTCATGCCGCCCGCCGCGAGCATTTCGAGCTCGCTGTCGGGCGCGTCCGGGTCGATCACCGCGATACCTCGGAGCCGGTCCGGCGCGCGCGCGATTCCGTCGAGGCTTGCCCGGTTGTCGGAGCCGTGCGCGCTGCCGTGGACGATCACGCCGCGCTCGAGCCCGAGCGAATCGAGAAGCCTCAGATAGGCCTCGACCGGCGCGTCCGGCGGCGTGTAGCCGCGGCCCGGAGAATAGGGAAACCGGTCGGACGGGCCGAACACGTGCGCCTGCGTGCAGCAGGATTTCGGCGGCGGCGCGATTTTCGGTGCGCGGAAATTGTAGTCCGGGCCGGGACAGGGGCGGGTCATGACGTAAAGCTTCTTCTCGCGTCTGGCACAGAGCCTCTGTCTGTCCCATAAAGGGAGCCGTAATTCAACTCAGGGAGCCATCACATGAACATCATCAGCCTCGCCCAGGCCGACAAGATCATCGACGCAATATTCGAAAAGAGCCGCGAGCTGAACCTTCGGCCGATGACCGCCGTCGTCGTCGAGCCGGGCAACGTCGTCAAGGCGTTCAAGAAGGAAGACCATGCCTCGGCGCTGCGCCTCGAAATGGCGCTGGGCAAGACGTACGCCGCGCTGGCCCTCGGCCGGTCGTCGAGCCTCGTCCAGGTGCGCGCGGACGAACGCCCTATGTTCATGGATTACCTGCACCAGGCTTCTAACCACCAGATCTTCTGCGAAGGCGGCGGACGCCTGATCCGCAACGACGCGGGAGAGGTGATCGGCGCGGTCGGCGTCACCGGCGACCGCCAGAACGTCGACGAGGACATGGCCGCCCACGGCATCCATGCCGCCGGCCTCAAGACCGACGAGGACTGCGCCGACATGGGCCAGCTGGTCAGGCTGGACAACTGATCCGGCGCCGCCGCGCCATGCAGAATCGACGGGGCTGCCATCCCGATTCCGACTTGTCGGGTCGAGAGGCGGGCCCCTAGCATTCGTGTGCAGCGTACGGGTCGCTGCTCATGGGAAGGAAGGCCAGATGAAACTGCGTATTCTGCTATCGACCGCCGCGGCACTCGCGGCTCTCTGCTCCGGCACGGCGTCCGCCGCCGACTACTTCGCGGGCAAGACGATGAAGATCGTCGTGCCCTACGGACCCGGCGGCACCTACGACAAGTATGCCCAGACGTTCGCCGAGTATCTCGGGCGCCACATCCCCGGCAAACCGAATATCATCGTTCAGCACATGCCTGGTGCGGGCGGGGTCAAGGCGATGAACTGGGCCTACAACGTGATGCCCAAGGACGGGCTCAACATGATCACGCCGCTCGACAATACCGTGATCAATCAGTTGATGCGGCCCGACAAGATGCGCTTCGACGCCCGTAACTTCATCTGGATCGGATCGAGCAACCAGACCAATCTCGTCATGGCCGTCCGGTCCGACACCGGCGTCCGCACATGGGAAGACCTGCGCAAGAAGCAGGTCGTCGCCTCGTCGAGCGGTCAGGACACGAGCTATATCACGTCGAACCTGGTGAACGGCCTGCTCGGCGCCAAGATCAAGGTCGTCAGCGGCTACAAGGGATCGTCCAAGGCGATGTTCGCCATCGAACAGGGCGAATCTCAAATGGCGGCTTACAACTGGCTCGCCTGGGGCTCGAAGGTCCCCCACTGGTTCACCGGCGACAAGCCGTTCGCCCGGATCGTCCTGCAAATGGGGATCTTCAAGGATCCGGACATCCCGCAGGACGTCCCGATGCTCTCCGATCTCGTCAGCGCGCCGGAAGACAAGGCGGTGGTGGGGTTCGTGGGGGCGCTAGGCGTCCTCGGCCGCGGCCTCGCCCTGCCGCCGGGCGTGAATGCCGAGCACGTTCAGACCCTGCGGGCCGCCTACGATGCGATGAACGCCGACCCGGCCTTCGCCGCGGAACTCAAGAAGCGCAAGCTGCGCCTGATTCCGTCGTCGGGCTCGAAGATCCAGCAGGTCGTCCAGGGCTCGCTCGACAATGCGACGCCCGCCGTCGTCGCCCGTGCATCCAAGCTGATCTACGGCAAATAGATCCGTCCCCGGACGGCAGACGCGAACGGCCGCCGGAAGGCGGCCGTTTTCGTTCAGTCGGGAGCGCCCCGGACAATCTCCACGATCTTCGTCGGGCTGACCGGATAGTCGGAAATCCGCGCGCCGAACGGCGACAGCGCGTCCTCGACCGCGGCGACGACAGCCGCGGCAGCGGGAACCGTGCCGGTTTCGCCGACACCTTTCACGCCCAGCGGGTTCAAGGGCGTCGGCGACTGCATGTAGTGCAGCTCGAAATCGGGGATGTCCGGCGCGCCGGGGATCAGATATTCGCCGAAATTCGTGGTCAGCGGCTGGCCGCGCTCGTCGTAGCCCATCCATTCGAACAGCGCGTTGCCGATGCCGTGCGCGACGCCGCCGGCGATCTGGCCGTCGACGATCATCGGGTTGATCAGCGTGCCGCAGTCGCTGACCACGACATAGCGCCTGAAGACGACTTCGCCGGTGCCGATATCGACCTCGACCTCGACGGCGTGGGTGCCGTTGGAATAGGTCAGCGCCGGCGGCTTGAAATTGACGTTCGCCTCCAGCCCCGGATCGACGCCGTCGGGCATCGAGTAGCCGGGCGCGCCGGACGCCGCTTCCGCGACCGCCTTCAGCGGGATCGTCACGTCGGAGCCGCGCACCCGGATCGTGCCGTCGACGATCTCGAGGTCTTCCTCGGCCGCCTCCAGCAGGTGCGCGGCGAGCTTGAGCACCTTCGTCCGGACTTCGGTTGCCGCATAGTGCACCGACGAGCCCGCCGTAACCGTCTGGCGGCTGGCGAAGCCGCCGAGGCCGAGCGCGATGGTGCCGGTATCGCCCGCGACGACCTCGATCTCGTCGAGACCAACGCCGAGCTGTTCCGCCGTCACCTGCGCCAGCATCGTCTTGAGCCCCTGCCCCATGGCGAGCGCGCCGGTGAACACGCGGACCTTGCCGGAGCGCTCTATCCGCACCGAACCGGATTCGAACGGTCCGCGCCCGGTGCCCTTCAGGCTGTTGGCGATGCCGATGCCGAGATAGCGTCCCTCGGCCCGTGCCGCCGCCTGCCGCGCCGGGAACCCGGCATAGTCGATCGCCTCCATCGCGATGCGCTGGCATTCGGGAAAGTCGCCGCTGTCGGCCTCCACGGGCGTGCCGGCGCGCGTCAGCAGCGGCGTCGCGTAGGGCATCTCGTCCGCCGGGATCAGGTTGCGGCGGCGAATCTCGGCGCGGTCCATGCCAAGCCCCTGCGCCGCGCGGTCGAGCAGCCGCTCCATTGCATAGTTGCCTTCGGGATACCCTGCCCCCCGTACCGGCGCGGTCGGCACGGCGTTGGTCTCGACCACGTGCACCTTGATCGCGTATGCCGGCACGATGTAGGGACCCGGCACGGCGGTCGACGCGTTGTAGGGCATGTTGATGCCCTGCGGCGTGTAGGCGCCCTGGTCGTGGATCATCTCGCCGCGGATGCCGAGGACGCGGCCGTCGGCGTCGACGGCGATCTCCATCGACCAGTCCTGCTCGCGTTCCTGGATGGCGGCGATGAAATGCTCGCGCCGGTCCTCGATCCATTTGACCGGCCGGTCGAGCAGCTTCGCGGCGAGCGCGACGGCAACCTCCTCGGCATAGGCGATGTATTTTGAGCCGAACCCGCCGCCGACCTCGGGCGCAACCACGCGGATGCGCCCCTCGTCGATGTCGAGCATCCGCACGATGGCGGACCGCACCTCGTGCGACATCTGCGTCGACGACCATAGGGTCAGCCGGTCGTCCATGGCGTCGTAGCGTGCGACCGCGCCGCGCCCCTCGATGGGATGCGCGCCGCCGCGATGCTGAACGAAGCGGTCCGAATAGACGGCATGCGCCGACGCGAACGCGGCGTCCACGTCGCCATAGGCCTGCTCGATCTCGACCAAGACGTTGTCGGCGTCCCCCGAATGGACGGCGGGCGCGCCGGGAGCATGGGTCGCCGCACAGCCCGCCACCGACGGCAGCGGCGCGTAGTCGACCGCGACCATCGTCGCTGCGTCCTCGGCAAGGTATCGGGAGTCCGCGACCACCATCGCAACCGCCTCGCCGACGTAGCATACCTCGCCCGATGCCAGCAGGAACGGCGTCACGTCTTCCGAAAGATTCTTCGACGGGAATTCCAGCGGCAGGCGCGGGCTCGTCAGATGCGGCCGGAAATCGTCGAGCGTGAAGACGGCATGCACGCCCGGCGCCGCGCGGGCCGCGGTTACATCGATTCCGTGGATGTCCGCGTGCGGATGCGGGCTGCGGACGAACGCGGCGTGGAGCCCGGCGGCGAGGTGGATGTCGTCGACGAAAACGCCGCGCCCGCGCAGCAGGTCGGGGTCCTCGATCCGTTTGACACGGGCGCCGACGATGTCCGCCATGGATTGGAACCGGGGGCCGGCCGTCAGGCGGGCTCGATCACGGCGCTGCACGCGCCGAAGCCGATGGCCCGTGCGCCATCCTTCTCGCACCAGGCGCGCATGGTCAACTCGTCGCCGTCGCCGAGAAACTTTCGCTCCTCGCCCGTCGGCAACTTCACGGGATTCGCGCCGCGTTTGGTGATCTCGAGGATCGAGCCGAGCGAGTCCTCGTCGGGCCCGGAGATCGTGCCGGTGCCCATCATATCGCCGGGGCGCAGGTTGCAGCCGTTCGACGTGTGATGAGTCAGCATCTGGAAGATCGTCCAGTAGAGATGCTGCATGTTGGTAACGGCGAGCACTTCGGGGTCCATCCCCTCGGCACGCATCTTCTCGGATACGATGGAGACCTCGATCTGCACGTCGAAGCCGCCATCGGAATCGTTGGCGGCGGAAGACAGGTAGGGCAGCGGTGCCGGGTCGCCGTCGGGCCGGTCATAGGCGCCGCAGCGGAACGGCGCGAGCGCCTCCAACGTCACCACCCAGGGCGAGACGTGCGAGGCGAAGCTCTTGGCGAGGAAGGGCCCGAGCGGCTGGTACTCCCACGCCTGGATGTCGCGCGCCGACCAGTCGTTGAGGATGCAGAGCCCGAAGATGTGATCCTCCGCTTCCTCCAGCGACACCGGCTGGCCGAGCGGGTTGCCCGGCCCGACGTAGAAACCGATCTCGGTCTCGTAGTCGAACGCCATCGACGGGCCGAACGACGGCGCGTCGGCGTCAGGCGCCTTGGTCTGGCCGACCGGCCGCTTGCACGGCTCGCCGCTGACCACGATCGACGATGCGCGCCCGTGATAGGCAATCGGGATGTGTTTGTAGTTCGGCATCAGCGGATTGTCGGGCCGCAGCATCTTGCCGACGTTGGTGGCGTGGAAGATCGAGGCATAGAAATCCGTGTAGTCGCCGATCTGCACCGGCAGCAGAAGCTTGCTGCCGGCCATCGGCACGAGGATCTCGTCCGCCACCGCCTGCGCCTGTTCGCCGGCCTCGGTGTCCGCCCTTAGAAGCTGCGACAGCGCCGCGCGCAGCGCCGACCAGTGCCGGCCGCCGAGCGCCATCAGCGCATTCAGCGTCGAGGCGCCGCAGGCCCGCGCCGCATCGTCGGCCGCGCCGCCGATCAAGCCTTTTCGGTACGCGGCGGAAACGTCGAGGATCGAGTCCCCGATCGCGACGCCCACGGTCGCTGCGCCGGTATCGGGATGAGCGAACACGCCGAACGGCAGGTTCTGGACCGGAAAATCCGCGTCGGGCGCATCGGCCCCGTCGACCCAGCTCTTGAGGGCCGGGTCGTGGGTGTCGTTCAGTGTCGGCATTATTTTTTACCCGTAAATTTCTTCTCAAGCCCGTCCCAGCACGTCGAATAGCCGTGCTGCATCTGCGGGCTGTTGGCCGCCCAATCCGTCAGCCGGATCGGGTAGCGGGTCTCGAACATGAAGGCCATCGTATCGTCGAGCTTCACCGGCTTCAGATCTGCTTTGGTCGCATTTTCGAACGCATCCACGTCGGGCCCGTGCGCGGACATCGTGTTGTGCAGGCTGGCGCCGCCGGGCACGAACCCCTCCGGCTTGGCGTCGTACTGACCGCAGACGAGACCCATGAACTCGCTCATGAAGTTGCGGTGGTACCAGGGCGGCCGGAACGTATCCTCGCCGACCAGCCAGCGCGGCGGAAAGATCACGAAATCGACGTTGGCGAGCCCGGCCGGCCCGGACGGCGACGTCAGCACCGTGAATATCGACGGGTCGGGATGGTCGAAGCTGATCGTCCCGATCACCATGAACTTCAGGAGATC
This sequence comes from Alphaproteobacteria bacterium, assembly GCA_038133505.1. GTDB lineage: Bacteria > Pseudomonadota > Alphaproteobacteria > MPNO01 > UBA830 > JAYQUR01. The sequence goes on along the minus strand of JAYPTI010000001.1, from coordinate 6,671 downwards.
GTACTTGTACGGCACGAGATTGCCGTGCCAGGCGACGACGTCGAGCGGCGAATAGCGGGTCTCCGCCGCCCACATCCCGCCGCCGAACTTGGCGACCAGCTCGAAATCGCCCTCTTTGTCCTCGAAGCCTGCAACGGGCGCGAGGAAATCGCGCGGATTGGCGAGCCCGTTCGAGCCGATCGGCCCGAGGTCGGGTAGCCGCAGCGCCGCGCCGTAGTTCTCGCAGACATAGCCGCGGGACGGGCCGTCGGGCAGTTCGGCGCGGAACTTCACGCCGCGCGGAACGACGGCGATCTCGTTGGGTGAGGCCTCGACGACGCCCATCTCGGTCACGAGCCGGAGCCGTCCCTGCTGCGGGACGAACAGCATCTCGCCGTCCGCGTTATAGAAGAACCGCTCGGTCATCGACTTGTTTGCCGTGTAGACGTGGATGCCGATGCCGGCCTGCGTATTCGCATCTCCGTTGCCGCCGATCGTGCTCATGCCGTCGATCAGGTCGGCGTCGCCCTCCGGTATCGGGAACGGATCCCACCGGTTCTGCTGGGGCGAGAGAACGCCCTCGGCAAACGGCGGCGTGCGCCACAGCCCCGCGTCGATCTGGCGGAAAGCGCCGTGCGTCACGGACGGGCGCATCCGGTAGACCCAGGTGCGCAGGTTTTCGCTCCGCGGCTGGGTGAAAGCGGTGCCGCTGATCAGTTCGGCATAGAGCCCGTAAGGCGCCTTCTGCGGCGAATTCCGGCCGTCAGGCAGGGCGCCGGGCAGCACCTCGGTGGCGAATTCGTTGCCGAAACCGGACTGGTAGTCGAGCTTGGTGGCGGTGAGCGTATCCATGGCGTGTCCCTCGCACGGAACGGTTTGTTTCAGGGCATCGTAGCGCGCCGGAAGCGACAAATCGACCGCCGGAGCTTTCCCTGTAAATTCTGTCGCACCCGCCCTATATTCCCGCCGCACCGACCCTCAGGAAACCGACATGACGACGAGCAGCGGCGAGATCGCCGCCCGGCGAACCTTCGCCATCATCTCTCACCCGGACGCGGGCAAGACCACGCTGACCGAAAAGCTGCTGCTGTTCGGCGGCGCGATCCAGACCGCCGGCGCCGTCAAGGCGCGCGGCGAGGCGCGGCGTGCGCATTCGGACTGGATGAAGGTCGAGGCCGAGCGCGGCATCTCGGTGGCGTCGTCGGTGATGACATACGAATACGGCGGCTGCACGTTCAACCTGCTGGACACGCCTGGCCACGAGGACTTCAGCGAGGACACCTACCGCACGCTGTCGGCCGTCGATTCCGCCGTCATGGTCATCGATGCGGCGCGCGGCATCGAGGCCCAGACGCGCAAGCTGTTCGAGGTCTGCCGGCTGCGCGACATGCCGATCATCACCTTCATCAACAAGCTCGACCGCGAAGGGCGCGAGCCGTTCGACCTCCTGCAGGAGATCGAGGAGACGCTCGCGCTCGACGTCACGCCGGCGAGCTGGCCGATCGGCATGGGGCGCGACTTCCTAGGCTGCTACGACATCGTCGACGACAAGCTGGTGCTGGTGAAGAAGGGCCGCGCGACGGGCAAGTTCGAGGAGGACGGCGGCGAGGAGACGACCTGTTCCGGCGTCGACGACCCGCGTCTCGACGCGCTGTTGCCCGACTGGGCGACCGAAAAGCTGCGCGAGGAAGTGCCGATGGCGACCGGCCTGTGCCCGCCGCTCGACCTCGACGCCTACCGGGAAGGCACGCTGAGCCCGGTGTTCTTCGGCTCGGCCATCAACAATTTCGGCGTCCGCGAACTCCTCAAGGGCCTCGTCTCGATGGCGCCGCCGCCGCGCGCGCAGGTCGCCGAGGAACGCACCGTTCAGCCGGGCGAGGACAAGGTCTCGGGCTTCGTGTTCAAGATCCAGGCCAACATGGATCCCAAGCATCGCGACCGGATCGCCTTCTTCCGCGTCTCGTCGGGCCACTTCAAGCGCGGCATGAAACTGAAGCACATCCGGAGCGGCAAGCAGATCAACCTGCATAACCCGATGCTGTTCCTCGCCCGCGACCGTGAGACGGCCGAAGACGCCTATGCCGGCGACATCATCGGCATCCCGAACCACGGCAACCTCCGCATCGGCGACACGCTGACCGAGGGCGAGGAGCTGCGTTTCACCGGAATCCCGAGCTTCGCGCCGGAACTGCTGCGCTCGGTCCACCCGTCGGACCCGATGCGGGCCAAGCATCTCGGCCGCGCGCTGCAGCAGCTCGCCGAGGAAGGCGTCGCGCGCGTCTTCAAGCCGCGCATCGGCACCGACTGGATCGTCGGCGTGCTCGGCTCGCTGCAGTTCGACGTGATGGCGGACCGGATCCGCTCCGAATACGACGTCCCGGTCCGCTTCGAGCCGTCGTCGCTGCACACCGCGCGCTGGATCGAATCCGACGATCCCCACATGCTGAAAAAATTCATGGACGCCAACCGCAGCGCCATCGCGGACGACCACGACGAGCGGCCCGTGTTCCTTGCCCGAAACGCCTGGCACCTCAACACTTCCGAAGAGGACTGGCCCGACATCCGGTTCCTCAAGACCAAGGAACAGACGCAGTAGGGTTTGTTCGGCAGCGGGCCGAGACCTCTACCTAAACCAGCCCCTTGCGGTGCGGTGTGTGCGCGTGGCTGTGGTCATGGCGCTCGTAATGCTGGCGCAGCAGATTCCGGCCGTAGTCGTTGCCGTTCGGCGTCCGCACGATGGTGTGGATGTGATCGTGCGTCGGCTCCATGTTGTCCCAGATGATGCCGGGCAGGTGATCGAACTCGATCAGGATCACCGGACTGTGCACCCGGTAGTAGAACGGTTCCGTCCCGCCGTGCTTGCCGATCCAGCCGAAATGCGTGTCGGCGAGGTGCTTCTTCACCTCGTCCATGCGAACCTCGGCATGGCCGGTTCGGATGCGCCCGACATAGATCTCGACCAGCTCCATCAGGAGCTTCTGCTGGGCCGGCTCAAGCGCGTCCGAGCGGATGCCGGCATAGGCCAGCTCCAGATTGTCCATCTGCGCGGTGGTGATGACGTCGCGCGGCAATTGCGTCCCGATCACGGCCTGTTCCTGCTGGCCGCCCGACAGCGCCTGCATGAACTGGAGCCCGCGCGACTGCTCCTCGTGGAAGACGCGCGTTCCCTCGTACTTGCCCGATTTTGCGTGCACCGGCTCGGAGCCGCGGAAATCGGGGGTCATGACCATCTGGTCGCCGTAGATGAAGCAGTTGACGATCAGGTGGTGGCCGTCGATCTGCCAGCCCCACGGTGCGGTCTCGGACGGCTCGCCGAAGATGCTGATCCAGTACCACCACTCGCCGAATTCCTCGGGATCGCCGGTGATCTCGGCGGCGTGCTCGTTCAGGCGCATGATATCGCGCGCGTTGCGGTAGCCGGCCGCACTGGAGCACGCCTCGACCAGAGCGAGCGCCGCGGTGCGCTGCGCGTCGTCCAGATCGGCGAGCGAGACGCCGTGGCGCATCAGGAAGATGTGCATGTTGTGCCACGACCGCCACGGACCGTCGTCCTCGACGGGGAAGCAGACCTGCTTCCAGCGGTCGTCGCCGAGCGCTGCCCGGAGCCGGTCCGCCGCCTTTAGGACCGGCGCCATGGAAATGCCGGTCCTGACCACGGGAAACAGGCCGGCGGGAATGTCCCCGGCGGTAACCCCTACGAATTCGCGGGCCAGCGAGGCCTTCGCGTCCGTGAAGACCTGGCCGACGCGCGTGCGCGCCGGCTCGGGAAACGAGTCTATGTCGGTGAAACGCCGTGCGGAGGCGTTGAGAGACGGCCGGAGATTGCGAGAGACGTGTTCGTCCATGTCTTCCTCCCGGATCGGCGGCAGGTCCGACCGGTCAGGGCCGGCCGCCCGCCACGCGCAGTATGTCGGCCATTTCAGTGTAGCCGCGTTTCTCGGCAAGCATCAAAGGCGTCGTCCCCTGCCCGTCGGGAATGTTCACGTTCGCTCCCGCGCCGACCAGCGCCTTGAGGCAGTCTATGTGGCCCGGTCCGCCGTCGCCGAGCACGATGGATTCGATCAGCGCCGTCCAGTTGAGGTTGTTGACGTGGTCGAGCGGCGCGCCGGCGGCGATCTGCATCTTCACCACTTTCGCATGGCCGAGATGGGCGGCGGCGATCAGCGCCGTGCCGTCGTAGGGGCTGGTGATCTGCTTGGCGCTGGCGCCCGCCTTGAGCACGATGCCGAGCGTTTTCGTATCGTCCATGACCGACGCGATCGTCACGACGTCGTATCGATCGTTTTCCAGCGCATCGAGGTCGGCGCCCTTCTCTATCAGCGCCCGGAGCGCATCGTAGTTACGGGCATAGGCCGCCACCATCAGCGGCGTGCGGCCGTGTGGGTCTTGCGCGTTCAACGCCGCCTTCGCCGCCTTGCGGATCGCGGCGACGTCGTTGCGGTGGGCGGCGGCGTGGAGGCCGCGATAGGCTTCGTATTCGATCCCGGTCGGCGGCGTCTGCGCCGTTGCGCCGCCCGCCGCGAGCCCTATCGCGAGCCCCGCGGCCATTGCCGTCAGGTACTTCAAGAAGCGGTGCGGGCGGTTGGGGCCCGGGCACCATTAACTGCCATCCATGTCGTCTCTCCCTTGCGGAGAGAATAGGACGGATTGGCCGACTCTTCACCTGTGCTGGATCAAGCCGGTCGGTCATCAAGATCGCGTGTCGAGCCGCAACCCTGACGCTTCTGGCGGTTTCCGTCCGGCCGCGAAAGTCCTATTGTCCGTGCGCCATGCCGGATGACACCAAAAACCCTCTCGCGTCGCTCCCGAGCGTCGACCGCCTGCTCGGCGCCGCCGAAATGGCGCCGCTCGCAGACGAATTCGGCCGCAGCGAGGCGACCGACGCCGTCCGGGACGTGCTGTCGGAGCTGCGCCGGACGCTGCGCGACAAGGGAGGTCCCGCCCCGGACGTTCCCGCCATCGTCGCCGCCGTTGCCGAGGAACTCGACCGCCGCGCAACCCCGTCGCTGCGACCCGTCTTCAACCTGACCGGTACGGTACTGCACACCAATCTCGGCCGCGCGGCGCTTCCCGAGGAGGCGATCGCGGCGGTCGCCGAAGCCGCGCGCGGCGCGAGCAACCTCGAATACCGGATCGGTCCCGGCAAGCGCGGCGACCGCGACGAGCATATAGAAGAGATGCTCTGCCGGATGACCGGCGCCGAGGCCGCGACCATCGTCAACAACAACGCCGCAGCGGTGATGCTGGTCCTCAACAGCCTCGCCAGCCGCAAGGAGGTGCCGACGTCGCGCGGCGAGCTGATCGAGATCGGCGGTTCGTTCCGCATGCCCGACATCATGGCGCGGTCGGGCTGCAAGCTGATCGAGATCGGCACCACCAACCGGACGCACCTGAAGGACTACGCCGAAGCGATCGGACCGAAGACCGGCATGATCATGAAGGTGCATACGAGCAACTACGTCGTCGAGGGTTTCACGGCCGAGGTGCCGGAACCCGAGCTCGCGAAACTGTGCCACGACAACGACCTTCCGTTCGCTATCGATCTCGGCAGCGGAACGCTGATCGAGCTTGAACGCTTCGGGTTGCCGCACGAGCCGACGCCGATGGAGGCGATGAAGAACGGTGCCGACGTCGTCACGTTCTCGGGCGACAAGCTTCTGGGCGGGCCTCAGTGCGGCATCATCGTGGGCACGAAGGACATCGTCGCCAAGCTCAAGAAGAACCCGATGAAACGCGCCCTGCGCTGCGACAAGATGACGATCGCGGCGCTGGCGGCCGTCCTCCGCCTCTACGCCGATCCGGACCGGCTGGTCGCGCGCGTCCCGACGCTGCGCTGGCTCGCCCGGCCCGTCGACGACATCCGCGCCGCCGCCGCGCGCATGCAGCCCGAACTCCAAAAAGCGGTCGGCGACTTCGGCACAGTGGAGATCGCCGATTGCGACAGCCAGATCGGATCGGGCGCGCTGCCGACGCAGCGCATCCCGAGCGCCGGGCTCGCCGTCGTGCCGGCCAGCCGGAAGGCCGCGGGCTCCGCCCTGAACCGGCTGGCGAGCGCGTTCCGGACACTGCCGGTCCCGGTGATCGGCCGTATCCAGGACGACAGCTTCGTCCTCGATCTCCGCTGCCTCGACGACGAGACCGGGTTCGCGGCGCAGCTTTCAGCACTCTCTCCGCCCCAATGATCATCGCCCCCAAATGATCATTGCGACGGCCGGCCACGTCGATCACGGCAAGACGCTTCTGATCAAGGCGCTGACGGGCGTCGATACCGACCGCCTGCCGGAAGAGAAGAAGCGCAACCTGACCATCGATCTCGGTTTCGCGTACCTGCCGCTCGAGGGTGCCGAGACCATCGGCTTCATCGACGTGCCGGGCCACGAGAAGTTCATCCGCAACATGCTGTGCGGCGTGGCGGGGATCGATTTCGTGCTGTTCATCGTCGCCGCCGACGACGGGCCGATGCCCCAGACGGAAGAACATCTCGCCGGGACGACGCTGGATGGCGCACCGATCTTTCTGCTGTCCGCCATGATCGGCGACGGCGTCGACGCGCTCAAGCATCACCTGATCGCGGTCGCGCGCGACCTGCCGCCCCGCCCGGCGGCCGGCAATTTCCGCCTCGCCATCGACCGGCGCTTCGACGTGGTCGGTGCCGGGCTGGTCGTCACCGGGACCGCCTTTTCGGGACGGAT